>JANPMU010000369.1:0-5782 GCA_031427095.1 Sphingomonas sp. | reverse complement strand
GTTCCCGTTCGCCCGCCAGATCGTTGCCGAGGCGACCCAGAATTGCGGCTTCCCGCCGCTGATGCTCGATCCGATCGACTTTGCCGCAGCCTATATGGCGCAGGCCGAAGCCGCCGGGGACGCTGCGGGTCCCAACGGCGGCAGTGCCCCGAACGCGGGCGAAAGTCTGGCCAACGGGTCGGCGCTTCCGCCGGGTGAAGCGCCCGGCGCCTGATGCCGTCGGGCGCGGCGATCCGATGAATCTGCTCAAAGCGATCGGAACGATCGGCGGGCTGACCATGGTCAGCCGTATCGCCGGTTTCGCGCGCGAAATGCTGATGTCGCGGATCATGGGCGCGAGCATGGCTGCGGACGCGTTCTTCGTCGCCTTTCGCTTGCCCAACACCTTCCGCCGCTTGTTCGGCGAAGGCGCCTTTTCGGCCGGGTTCGTGCCATTGTTCAGCCAGCGCTTCCACGGCGAGGGGGGCAAGGCCGACGCGCGCGAATTTTCCGAACAAGTGCTGGCGGTGTTCCTGCCGACGCTGGTGCTGTTCACTTTGGTGTTCGAGATCATCATGCCGGCGTTCGTCGCGCTGATCTCGGGCTATCACGGCGCCCAGCTCGGACTGGCGACGTTCCTCACCCGGATCACCTTTCCCTATCTCATCCTGATCAGCCTGGTCTCGTTGTTCGCCGGCGTGCTCAACTCGCTGGCGCGGTTCACCGCCGCCGCCTTCGCCCCGGCTCTGCTCAACCTCGCGATGCTCGCCGCTTTGCTGCTGGTGCGCGACGGCGGTCAGGTCACCGCCACCGCGCTCGCCGTCGCGGTCACCGTGGGCGGGTTCATCCAGATCGGACTATTATGGTATGCGGCGCGGCGCGCGGGGATATCGCTCAAGCTGCGCCGACCGCGCATGACCCCGGGGGTGCGCCAGTTCGTCCGCGTCGTGATCCCGGCGACGCTCGGCGCGGGGGTCTATCAAATCAGCGCGTTCATCGACACCTTCTTCCTCGCCCGGCTCGGCGAAGGATCGATGAGCTATTTCAACTATGCCGACCGCCTCAACCAGCTTCCGCTCGGCGTGATCGGCGCGGCGCTCGGCACCGCGATCCTTCCCCAGGTCAGCCGCTTCGTCGGGGCGGGAGAGCCCGACAAGGCGGCGAGGGTTCAGGGCCAGGCTGCCGAGCTGGCGATGCTGTTGTGCCTGCCCGCCGCGATCGCTCTGTCGGTCAGCGCCTACCCGCTTATCCTCGCATTGTTTCAAGGCGGACGGTTCAGCATCGCTGACGCGGCGATCACCGCAACGACAATGGCGATCATCGTGCTCGGGCTTCCGGCCTATGTGCTGGTCAAGGTCCTCACGCCAGGCTTTTACTCGCGCCAGGACACCGCCACCCCGGTCAAGATCGCGGGAATCGTGCTCACCGCGAACATCGCGCTCAATTTCGTGCTGATACCTCCGTTCGGGATTGCCGGCCTCGCCGCAGCGATCGCGATCTGCTCATGGCTCAATTGCCTCATGCTCTATGTCATCCTTCACCGCCGCGGGCATTTCCGGATCGAACGCTGGCTTGCTTCGCGCATCATTCGCCAGCTGATCGCGGGCGCGGCGATGGCGGCGGTTCTCTACGGCATCAAATTTGCCCTCGAGCCGTGGTTCGCGGGTTCGACCGGCCATCGCCTGGTCGGAGTCGCCGCGCTGGTCGGCGGCGGCATGGCGGTCTATTTCCCGCTCGTCTGGATCCTCGGCGGAACCGACAAGGAAGAAATCAAGCTGCTCTTCCGCCGCAAGAAACCCGTCGCCGATGCCGGGTGACGCGATGCCCACCAACCCGGCGATGCGCGTCGTCTCGGGGATCCAGCCGACCGGCGATCTTCACCTCGGCAATCTGCTTGGCGCGATCCTGCGCTGGGTACGGATGCAGGATGAGGGGCAATGCCTGTTCTTCCTCGCCGACCTCCACGCGCTGACGGTCGACTGCGACCCCGACCAATTGCGCGCCAACGTCCGCGAGATGGCGGCGGCGCTGATGGCGTCCGGAATCGATCCGGCCAAATCGATATTGTTCGCCCAGAGCGCGGTGCCCGAACATGCCCAGATGGCGTGGCTGCTCAACTGCACCGCGCGGATCGGCTGGCTCAATCGGATGACCCAGTTCAAGGAAAAATCGGGCAAGTCGCGCGAAGGCGCGAGCGTCGGGCTGTTCGCTTATCCGGTGCTCCAGGCCGCGGACGTTCTGGTCTATCGCGCGACCCATGTCCCCGTAGGCGAGGACCAGAAGCAGCATATCGAGCTGGCGCGCGACATCGCGATCAAGTTCAACACCGATTTCGACAGTGAAATCCTCGTGCCGCCCGAACCCTATATCGGTGGCGGGACCGCGGCGCGGGTGATGAGCCTTCGCGACGGTCGTGCCAAAATGTCGAAGTCCGACCCGTCGGATATGAGCCGGATCAATCTGACCGACAGCGACGATCTGATCGCCCAGAAGATCCGCAAGGCGCGGACCGATCCCGAACCGCTGCCCGAAGCGGTCGAGGGATTTTCCGGCCGCGACGAAGCGCGCAACCTGGTCGGCATCTTCGCCGAAATCACCGGGCAAAGCGTCGAGACGGTGCTTGCGACCCACGCCGGCCAGGGGTTTGGTGCGTTCAAGCCGATGCTCGCCGACGCGGCGATCGGTTTGCTTGCCCCGCTGCGCGCGCGCCTGGTGGCGTTGCGCGCGGATCCCGCGGCGATCGACCATGCGCTCGCTGCGGGGGCCGAGCGCGCTTCGGCGATTGCCGCACCGATTCTGGCCGATGCCTACCGCACGGTCGGTCTGACCCGCTAGGCCAACGCTTCATCGCCGGTTCAGCCAGTTTTCTGTTATAGTCCAGATTATGAAGGCATTTTTCCGGAGTCTTGGGCACATGCAGCGTATTTCAAAATTAGCGGCGGCAGCGATGCTGGGCGTCGCATCGATCGGCCTTTCGGCATGTGCCACCGGCTTCCCCGCGCAGGTTTCGCGCTATCAGGCGATGCCCGCTCCGGCCGGCCAGAGCTACTATGTCGTGCCGATCAGCGGCACCGACGTCGGTGGGCTCGAATTCTCGCGTTATGCGGCGATGGTCGGCGCGGCAATGAGCGCGCAGGGCTATGCCGCTGCGGCAAGCCCGAATGCGGCGTCGATGCTGGTGCGTGTCGGCTATGGCGTCGACCAGGGGCAGGAAGAAATCGTCCGCGATCCGTTCGCGCGCTCGATGTACGCCGATCCGTTCTACCGCGGCCGCTATGATCCCTTCTATCGCGGCTATTACGGACGGCCTTATTATTCGCGCTACGGCTATGGCGGTGGCTCGCCCTTCTACTACGGCTGGGAGGATCCGTTCTGGTATTCGCCGTTCGGTGACCAGATGTCGAGCTACACCGTCTACAAGAGCTTCCTCGATATCGACATTCGCCGCCGCGCGGATAATGCGTCGCTGTTTGAAGGCCACGCCAAGGCGCGCTCGCGGACCGATGCGCTCCCGGTGATCGTCCCGAATCTGGTCGAAGCGATGTTCACCGGCTTCCCCGGTCGCTCGGGTGAAACGGTCAAGATCACCGTTCCGCCGCCGCCGCGGGTGCGCTAGCTTGGATTGAACCCTGGGCGGCATGGTCCGGACTCGCGCGACGCGAACGACCCGCCGATCGCCAACGAAACAAGGCCCGCCCGGATCACTCCGGACGGGCCTTTTTTCGCTCGCTTTTGGGGACGGGCGAAAACCTTGACCCGGCTCAGCCTTCCAGCTGGCGGGTCAGCAAACGGATGTCGGCGTCGAGTTCGGCATCGCTCGCGCGCAACCGCTCGATCTGCTTGACCGCGTGGATGACCGTGGTGTGGTCGCGACCGCCGAACCGCCGACCGATGTCGGGCAGCGACTTGGGGGTCAGTTGCTTCGATAGATACATCGCCACCTGGCGCGGCCGGGCGACTTCGCGCGCGCGGCGGGCAGACGTCATCTCGGCCTTGCGGATGCGATAATGCTCGGCGACCTGGGTCTGGATTTCATCAACCGAAATCCGCCTTTGGTTGGCGCGCAGGACATTGGCGAGCACTTCCTCGACAAAGCCGACGTCGATCGCGCGCCCGGTCATCATCGCATAGGCCGCGATGCGGTTGAGCGCGCCTTCGAGTTCGCGGATGCTCGCGGTCAGCCGACGGGCGAGGAATTCGACCACCGGGCGCGACATGTCGACTCCGGTCAGCACGCTCAATTTGGCATCGATGATGTTGAGCCGCAGCTCGTAATCCGCCGCATTAATGTCGGCCACAAGGCCCCACGACAAGCGCGACAGGATCCGCGGCGCGATTCCGTCGAGGTCCTGCGGCGCGCGGTCCGACGTGATCACCAGCCGCCGCCCGGCGGTGATGATCTCGTTCATCGTATGGAAGAATTCCTCCTGGGTTGAATCCTTGCCGGCGATAAACTGGACGTCGTCGATCAGCAGCAGATCGGCCGACCGCAGCCGCCCCTTGAAGCCGATCGTGTCAGTCTCGCGGATCGAGCGGACGAATTCGACCATGAACTTTTCGGCCGACATCGACACGACTCGGGCGGCCGGGTTTTGCGCCAGGAATAATTGGCCAATGGCGTGGAGCAAATGGGTCTTGCCGCGCCCGGTGCTGCCATGGATGAACAACGGGTTGAAGTTGACGCTGGCCGCGCTCGCCAGGGTTTTCGCGGCGGTCGCGGCGACTTCATTGGCCTTTCCGACGACGAACGTCTCGAACCGATAGCGCGGGTCGAAATTGGGCGCCAGACCATCGGCAGCCGCGCGCGGCGCAGGGGCCGCCGGAATATCCTCGAGAATCAGCAGAGGCGCCGGGCGCGGTCCGTCACTCGCCGCGACGATCCGTACTTCACAGACCAATGGCAGCGTCGTTCGCCACGCCAGGCCAAGCCGGTCGCCGAAATGCGAGCGCACCCAATCGGCCATGAACTGGCTGGGCATGACGATGTCGAGCGCACCCGACTCGGCGTCAAATTCGCCGAGCGTCGCGGGCTTGAGCCAGCCGTCGAAGGTCCGCGCACCGCAATCGCGGCGAAGCCCGGTGCGAATCGACTCCCACGCGGCAACCAATGGCGCGGCCACTTCATCAATCGCCTGGGCGTGCGAATGGATGTGGGAGTGGACGTGCGAAGGGACGTGCGCGTTGATCGATTCGTCGTTCACAATCGCGCGCCTCCCCGTCCGTCACCACCCACCACGACAAGCGCGCAGAAACACTCGCGCGCCCGACCCGAGTCGTCGCACTGGTGGCTTTCGCTATGTTATGCCCCGGGCTGAAATCGGTCCGGAAGAAGGGGTTTTGAGGGCCATTCGGCCAGCTTTCAAGACACAAATTTCACAGAAGTGAAATATATATGCTTGACACTCAAAAGCGCTGAAAATGCGTGGATTTGGCGGAAAACCGCGATTCTTGCGCAACCATGTTTCACCCACGCGGTGCGAATCGTTGGAAACCAACGGATTTTTTCACAGCCGAAACGAAGCGGGCCGCCGGATTGCTCCGGCGGCGGCCCGTTTCACAATGGGACGGATCCGCCTCAGCCGAGCGCGGCGACCCGCTTTGACAGGCGCGAGAACTTCCGGCTGGCGGTATTCCGGTGCATCACACCGCGGGCGACTCCGCGCGCCATCTCGGGCTGTGCGGCCTTGAGCGCTTTGGCGGCATCGTCCTTCGAGCCTGCGGCAAGCGCCGACTCGACCGCCTTGACGAACGTACGGATACGGCTGACCCGGGCGCCGTTGACTTCGGTGCGGGCAGCGTTGCG
>JANPMU010000368.1:0-1606 GCA_031427095.1 Sphingomonas sp. | reverse complement strand
AGCCGCGACACGGCATTGTCTGCCCTCAGGTGCAGACGGTACTCGGCGCGTGCGGTCAACATCCGATATGGCTCGCTCACCCCTTGCAGCGTCAGGTCGTCGATCATCACGCCGGTATAGCTCGACGTGCGGTCGAATCGTGCCGGTTCGAGCTGACAGGCGACCGCGGCGGCGTTGGCGCCAGCGGCAAGTCCCTGCGCCGCGGCTTCCTCATAGCCAGTGGTGCCGTTGATCTGGCCCGCGAAAAACAGCCCGGAAATGTCGCGCTGTCCAAGCGTCGGCGACAGCCGCCGCGGATCGGCATACTCATACTCGACTGCATAGCCTGGCTGAACGATCGCCGCCCGCTCAAGTCCTTCGATCGATCTGACGAACTCCACCTGGACGTCGGTCGGAAGCGAAGTCGAAATACCGTTCGGATAAACGAGAGCGCTGTCGAGCCCCTCGGGCTCCAAGAAAATCTGGTGGCCGTCGCGATCGCCGAAACGGGTCACCTTGTCCTCGATAGACGGACAATAACGCGGCCCGCGCCCTGCGATCACGCCCGCGAACAGCGGCGACCGGCCAAGCCCGCCACGGATGACGTCATGACTTCGCGCATTGGTGCGCGTCATCGCGCACGCCAGTTGCGGTTGCGGCGCCGGATTGGCCGCGAGCGCCATCGTCCATTCCGACGGATCGCTCGGTAGCGGGGCCAGCCGCGCCCAATCGATCGTGCGTCCGTCGAGGCGCGGCGGCGTGCCTGTTTTCAGCCGGCCCTGCGCCAGGCCAAGCTCGCGGATCTGGGAGGCCAGGGTCGAAGCGGCTAGACTTCCTTGCCGACCGCCGGCCCAGCGTTCATCGCCGCGAAAAAGCGTTGCGCCGAGGAATGTTCCAGTGGCGACCACGACCGCGGCGCACACGAGTGCCGTCCCGTCGGCAAGCTGCACGCCGCTGACCGCGCCACGATTGAGGCAGAGAGCGGCCGCCTCGCCCTCGACAATGGTCACGCCACTTCGGTCGACAAGCGAGCGCACCGCGGCGCGGAACAGCGACCGGTCGGCCTGGACCCGCGGACCCCGGACCGCGCTGCCCTTGCTGGCATTGAGGATGCGGCGATGGATCGCGGCGCGATCCGCCGCCCGCGCCATGACGCCGCCCATGGCATCGACTTCGCGCACCAGATGTCCCTTGCCGACGCCACCGATCGACGGGTTGCACGACATTTGCCCGATGTCGCCGGCCGTGAAGCTGATCAGCCCGACGCGCGCGCCGCGACGCGCCGCCGCGCAAGCCGCTTCCGCCCCGGCATGACCGCCACCAATAACCACAACATCGAACATCGTTCGCTCATAGCTTTGCGGCGAGCGCGGTTCAACGCGCAGGTTTCACGTGGAACATTGCGCCGCCTATTTGCCGAGGCAGAAGCGCCCGAACAATGCATCGAGCAAATCTTCGACCCCGGCGCGGCCGCTGATCTGATCGATCGCGTGTCGCGCAACCCGCAGTTCCTCCGCCACCAGCACCGGATCGCCGATTGATGCCGAGCGAGCAAGCGCTGCGTCCGCTTCTGCCAGCAACGCATGCTGGCGGCGATCGATCGCAAGCGCGTCGCCTTGGGGCAGCA
>JANPMU010000367.1:0-5370 GCA_031427095.1 Sphingomonas sp. | reverse complement strand
GAACGAGCCGAGCCCGCTCCCCGCGCTGGCCGCACGATCGCTGGCCGCCTGGGCCGTGGCGCGACCGGTAGCCATGGCCTGACCGGCAATCGCAGTGGCCTGATCGGTGCCGAGCGCCTGAACACCGAAGCTCGCGCTCTTGCTGGCAGAGCCGCTGCCCGAGGCCGAAGTCCCGATCCCTGCTGCCTCGCCAAGGCCGCTGCCGCTGGTCGCGGAGCTGACGGCCCCGGTCACGGTGCCGGCAAGCCCGATATCGCCGCTGGCCGAACCGTTGCTGGCATTGACCGAGCGGCTCGATGATGCGCTCCCGGTTCCAGCGACGCTTCCGGTGATGCTGTTGGTGATCGAGCTGCTTTGGCCGAGCAGGCCGCCATTGGCGCTGCCAATCGAGCCCAAAGTTCCGCCGAGTGATCCGCTGCCGCCAGCCGCGCCGCTGAGCGTGCCATTGAGAGCGCCGGTGACTCCACCCAGCAGCTGGGCCGATGCGGGGGTCGCGGCGATTGTCAGAGCCGCCGCTGCGGCGAAGAAGGTGAACTTGAGCATGGTCATTCTCCTGAAAATATCGGGAGGAGGCTTGGTCCCTCCACTTCAAGAACGACGCCGCTCGTGCGCTTCATCCCCGCCCGGGAAAATTATTTTGCGCCGACCGCTTTAGGATCGATGCGACAGGCGCGACAGACGATTCCCCGGCCAACCCGGCCCTTGCCCGGTTCGGCCTCGCGGGTGAGCCGTTCGACGCTGCCCGTCGCCGCCAGCCGCGCGGCAACCAGGGGCGCCGCGAACGACGTCCCGCGGACCCGCGCATAGCCCTTCCCGGGGAGCGCCGCAGCAAGATCGGCGCCAGGCGCCGCGAAATCGAGGTGGGTCGCCTTGCCCGCCTCGGCCAGCGCCCGGCCGCGCGCATCGACTCCGGTCACCGCGATCACCCCGGGATAGGACGCCGGATATTGCGGCGGGGCTGCCGGACCGTCGTTACCGACCGCCGCGACCACGGCAATCCCGCGCGCCTGGAGCGCGGCGACCGCGCGCGCCATCAGCCGGTTGGGTGGACCGACCAGGCTGATATTGGCGACCTGCGGACGGCGCGACGCTATCCAGTCGAGCGCGCTCACGATCGCGCTTGCCGAGCCTGCGGCGCGGCTGCCGCCATAGACGTCGGCGACCAGCAGAGACGCGCCGCGCGCCGCTCCGCGGAACGGCCCCTGGTTGCCGATGATCAGCGACGCGACCGCCGTGCCATGGCCGGTCGCCTTGGGACTGCCGGCGAAACCACGCTGCTCGATCGATGCACCGGCCAGCGAAGGATGCGCCGCGACCCCGCCATCGATGATCGCGATTCGCGCTCGGCTGCCGGCGCCGGAAGCGGCGAGTGCCGCCCCGACCGGAAGCAGCGCGCCGCCAGCCGGCTCGAACACATGGTCGAAGTCGGCGTCGATCGCGGGGACGACTTTGCGCAGTCGCTTGAGTCCCTCGCGCGTGTCCATTCCGCGCGGCGCGGCGAGCACGACAAGCCGAAGCCCGAGCGATTGCGAGAGCGAATCCTCGACCGGCTTGAACCCCGCGCGCGACGCGGCGGCGAGCGAAGCCGGGTCGGGATTGATCGCGACAAGCATTCCGCGGCGCACCGGAGCGCCGTTGCCGTCCATCTCGAGCTGGTCGCGATTCTGCCGCACCAGCTCGCGCAACCGGGCACGGCGCAGGTCAAGCAGGCTCGCCGAATCAAGTTCGGCAACCTGATTGCTGACCCCAAGGGTATCGAGCGTGGGCGACACCGCCGATGCGGCTGAACCACCCGGACCGGCGCCCAGATCGCGCAGCACCTTGCCGACGATCGGGATGTTCCCGGTCGGAAGGCCACGGGTGACCTGACCGAGCGTCGGGAGCAATTGGGCCGCGCCGCTCCCCGCGACGAAGGCCGAAGCGGCGAGAGCGACGAAGAAGCGGCGGCGGAAATGGGCCATCGAACAGCCTTTTAAAATGCATTCATGGATGAAACGAGTCACAGCGGTCGTTTCATCCGCATGAGGGCCAATGGATTCATCTTTCGACGACGCACTGACCGCGACGTTGCCGCGCTTGCGGCGGTTCGCCCACGCGCTCAGCCGCAATCGCGCCGATGCCGACGATCTCACCCAGGCCACAATCGAGCGTGCTTTGCTGTCTCGCCGCCAATGGCAGGCGGGAACGCGGATCGATGCGTGGGCCTATCGCATCATGCGCAATCTGTGGATCGACACGGTTCGCTCGCGCAATCGCAAGGCGAGGATCGAAGCCCCGTCCGAAGAAGCCGAGACGATCGGCCACGATCCGCGCGGCGCGATCGAAGCCGTCATCGACCTCAAGCGGGTGATGGAGGCGATGGAGCGCTTGCCCGACGAGCAGCGCGAGGTTGTCGCGCTGATCCTGATCGAGGGTTTCGGTTATCGCGAGGCAGCCGAATTGCTCGATTTGCCGGTGGGCACGGTGTCGAGTCGGCTCGTGCGCGGCCGGTCGGCGCTGCTGAAATTGATCGGTGAGGAATGATGCGATGACCGACGAAGACCTGTTCTATTCTTGGCTCGATGGCGAACTTCACGGTGACCAAGCCGAGCGGGTGGCGGCGCGCGTCGCCGCGGATCCACAGCTTGCGAAACTGGCCGCACAGCACCGCGCGCTTGGCGCGACGCTCCGCAAAGCATTCGATCCGATCGCATCGGCGCCGCTTCCCGACCGGCTGAGCGACGCGCTCCGTCCGGGCAGCGAGGTGGTCGATCTCGCGGCGGCGCGGTCGGCCCGCGCGGCGCGCAAACCCGCAGCCGGTTGGCAGCAATGGGCGGCGATCGCCGCGACGCTGGTGGTCGGGATTGTCACCGGAACCATGGTTCAGCGCGGGAATGGCTCGCCGGTCGAGGAGCACGGCGGGCGGCTTTTCGCCTCGGCGACGCTCGACAAGGCGCTCGACACCCAGCTGGCGAGCGCGGGTCGAGCCAGCTCGGCGGTGCGCATCGGGGTGACCTTCCGCGATCAGTCGGGCGCGCTGTGCCGAAGCTTTACCGACGCCGCGACAAGCGGCCTCGCCTGCCGAATCGGCGAACAGTGGCAAGTGCGCGGGCTGTTCGCTGCGCCCGAGGGGGGCCAAAGCGACTATCGGATGGCCGCCGGAGCCGATCCCGCGCTTGCGGCGTTGATCGACACGACTATCGTCGGCGACGCGTTCGACGAGCGCCAGGAGCGCGCCGCGCAGGAGCGCGATTGGCGCTGAGCCCGTTGTGGGATTGACGGCGGGGCGCCGCGCGTCGAAGTTTCGTCGCCACCGAACGAAAGCACTTTCCCGATGCTCGACACCAGCCGCCGCACCGCGTTCAACCACGACCATGCCTTGTTTCGCGATTCTGTCCGCCGCCTGTTCGCGCGCGAGCTGACCCCGCATCTCGATCGGTGGGAAGAGCAAGGCATCGTCGATCGCGGCTTCTGGAATGTCTGCGGTGCGGCCGGCTTGCTGTGTCCGACGGTGCCCGAGGTCTATGGCGGGCTCGGGCTCGACTTCGCTTATAATGCGGTGATCGACGAGGAGCTCGCTTATGCCGGCTCATCGGCGGGGATCACGCTCCATTCGGATATCGCTGCGGACTATCTCGTGAATTACGGCAGCGAGGAGCTGAAGCTCCATTGGCTGCCACGGATGATCGCGGGCGAAACCCCGACCGCGATCGCGATGACCGAGCCCGGCGCGGGCTCCGACCTCCAGGGCATCCGCACCACTGCGGTCAAGGACGGCGACGACTATCTCGTCAACGGATCGAAGACCTACATCACCAATGGCCAGCATGCCGAACTGACCATCGTCGTGGTCAAGACCGATGCGGCGCAGGGCGCTCGCGGAACCTCGCTGCTGTTGATCGAATCGACCCGCGAGGGCTATGGGCGCGGGCGCAACCTCGACAAGATCGGACTGCACAGCCAGGACACGTCGGAACTGTTCTTCACCGACGTGCGGGTCCCGCAATCCAACCTGCTCGGCGCCGAGGGGATGGGCTTCGCTTACCTGATGAACCAGTTGCCGCAGGAGCGCTTGTCGATCGCCTGCTCGGCGCAGGGCTGCGCCCAGCGCGCGTTCGACGAGGCGCTGGCCTTCACCAAGCAGCGCAAAGCGTTCGGCAAGACCGTGTTCGAGTTCCAGAACACCAGGTTCAGCCTCGCCGACATGGCGACCCGGTTGCAGGTCGGCTGGGCCCATCTCGACTGGGCAATCACGCGTCACATCGCGGGCGAATTGACCGCAGCGGAGGCCTCGGCCGCCAAATTGTGGCATACCGAGCTCCAGGGCGAGGTGTGCGATGCCGCGCTCCAGTTGCACGGGGGCGCGGGCTATATGAACGAATATCTCATCGCCCGGCTGTGGCGCGACGCGCGGGTCACACGCATTTTCGGCGGCACCAACGAGATCATGCGGGAAATCATCGGCCGCTCGCTATAGCCGGGTAAATCCGTGCGCCAGACCTTTTCTTAGGCGCGCCGACGGACTAGCATCACACCCGTTGAAGGTAAAAATGCGCGCTCGTGAAAAAAGCTATTGTGCAGTGCAGCATGGCCGGTCATAAATGAGCATCAAACGGGGAAGGGCGCATCCATGTCGATGGAATTATATCACACTGTCAGCGCAAGTCTGATCTCGCCAGTCGTGCCCGCACTGACGGTCGACAAGGGCGATTCGGCTTGGATGCTGACGTCGACGATCCTGGTCCTGCTGATGATCATTCCCGGGCTTGCCCTGTTTTACGGCGGACTGGTGCGGTCCAAGAATATGCTTTCGATTCTCAGCCAGGTGCTCGGAATCACCGCCGCCGTGATCCTCGTATGGGTCGGTTGGGGCTATAGCCTGGCGTTCGACGCTGGCTCGCCCTATCTCGGCGGCACGTCCAAATTCTTCCTCAGGGGCATTACCGGCGACAGCCTGTCGGCAACTTTCAGCGCGGGTGTCGGCATCCCCGAGCTTTTGTTCGTTGCCTTCCAGATGACGTTCGCCGCAATCACTGCGGCCTTGATCGTCGGAGCGGTCGCGGAGCGCGTCAAATTCTCCGCGATGCTGTTGTTCAGCGTTATCTGGGTGACGATTGTCTACGCCCCGATCGCGCATATGGTGTGGGCCAGCGACGGCCTCATCTTCGGCATGGGCGCGCTCGATTTCGCGGGCGGGACGGTGGTTCACATCAACGCCGGGATCGCCGGATTGGTCGGGGTGTGGTTTGCCGGCAAGCGAGTCGGCTTCATGCGTGACGCCACTCCTCCGCACTCGCTGGTGGCGACGATGACCGGGGCCGGCTTGCTGTGGGTTGGCTGGTTCGGGTTCAATGCCGGGTCCAACCTCGAAGCCAACGGCGGCGCCGCGAT
>JANPMU010000366.1:0-11449 GCA_031427095.1 Sphingomonas sp. | reverse complement strand
GTGAAGCTCTCAAGCCGCTCGACCGCGCGCGGGCCGAGAATCAGCACGCCGTGACCACCTTCGCCGCCGAGCACTTTCTGCCATGAAAACGTCGCGACATCGATCTTGGCCCACGGCAGGTCGTAAGCGAACACCGCGCTGGTCGCGTCGGCGAAGCTCAACCCCTCGCGGTCATCGGGGATCCACTCGCCGTCGGGAACGCGGACCCCCGAGGTCGTGCCGTTCCAGGTGAACAGCACGTCGTTCGACCAGTCGACCGCCGCGAGGTCGGGAAGCAGGCCATAATCGGCGCGGATCACGGTCGGATCGAGGCGGAGTTGCTTGACCGCGTCGGTCACCCAGCCCTCGCCGAAGCTCTCCCACGCCAGCGTCGTAACCGGGCGCGCGCCGAGCATGGTCCACATCGCCATTTCAAACGCGCCGGTATCCGACCCGGGGACAATGCCGATGCGGTGCGTCTCGGGGAGGCGCAGAAGCGCGCGCATCAGGTCGATGGCGAGCTTGAGTCGCTGTTTGCCAAGACCCGATCGATGCGATCGGCCGAGGACGCGCAGGTCGAGCTGTTGCGCAGTCCAGCCGGGGGGCTTGGCGCAGGGTCCGGACGAAAAATACGGGCGCGCCGGACGCGCGGTTGGTCGTTCAGTCATTCAAACTCTCCTCACAGAGAGCACGCGCCGCGTTGGGACGGCGTGGCCCGCCGACCCCTCTAAAGGGGTTGGCCAAGAGTGCAAGATCAAGGCGGACAAGAATGCAAAAAAGGATTCGGGGATTTATATTCCGCTAATTGTGTCGATCAGGGAATCAATTGCTTGATCTTTAGCAAGCCGGCGGTTCGGTTCATCGCATGGCTCGGACGGTTCATCCCATGGGCCGGAACATAAGGTTGAATTTGTTAACCAACACGGGTCAGTTAGTCGCTCGCCAGAAACGCGGTGGGCAAATCGCCGATCTGGGGAGGGGCTGGGGAGCTCCTGAGACGAAGCAAAAAACACCGACGGCGCGATGATGCGCCCGCCGGCAAGGCTTTTGGAGCGTATCACGATGGGGAATGTTTTGACCGCGACGTCGACACTGTTTCGCGGCCGCGATCTGTTCGTCCATGATGGCGCTCACCTCCGTCGCATCCGTCTTTCAGCGCCCGCCCAGGCTTTGTTCTTTTGTGCCCTGATGGTGCTGGTCGCATGGTCGGCCTATTCCGCCGCCCGGCTGGCCACTGGCCGCGAATCCGCCGCTTTGAGCGTTCCAACCGATCTCGCCGGACTTGTCGCGGCGACCGAATTGCGTGCCCAGCAAATCGAACGGCGCCAAGCCGTCCTTGCTGCGATGATATCTGGAGAGGATGTCAATCCGTCGGTGCTTCCCGAGGCGGCCAGGCTGGCCGCGCTTCCGGGTGACGTCGCCGGCCCGTTGGCCCGTGCCGAAGCGGCGCAGCTGGCACAAGCGAGCGCCGCGACCCGCGCACTCGACGCGCGTTATCTGGTTACCGCCGCCGAATTGAAGAAGCTCGGGCTGACCCCGGCGCGGTTCGGCGACGGGGTTGGCGGCGCTTACGAGCCGGTGACCAGGGCCGACCCGATGTTCAAGGCTCTGTTCACCAGCTGGAAGAAGCTCGACCAGTTGCAGGATGGCGCGATCGCGGTGCCTTCGGACAAGCCGGTCAAGACTGCCGCTTTCACCAGCGGTTACGGGATTCGCTCCGATCCGTTCCAGGGCCGCGCCGCGATGCACGCCGGGATCGATCTGTCTGGCCCGGTCGGAACCCCGATCTTCGCCACCGCCGACGCCACCGTGCTTCGCTCGGGCTGGAACAGCGGCGGGTACGGCAACCTTGTCGAACTCGACCATGGCCGCGGCATCAACACACGCTATGGCCATTTGTCGGCGATCCTCGTCCACCCCGGCCAGCGGGTGAAGCGCGGCGACATGATCGCCCGGATGGGTTCGACCGGCCGTTCGACCGGCAGCCATCTGCACTATGAAGTCCGGATCGACGGACGCGCGGTCAATCCGATCCCGTTCATGAAGTCGACCGACTATCTCGTCGCGATCCAGCGCAAGACTGGCGGAGTGCCGATGGACCAGGTCGCCTTGGGTGGCCCGAAGCGCTGATCCGCTTGCCGCGAGGGCGGTCAATCCCTATCTTGCACCTGTGAGCGAGCCTGACATCATCCTGACTTCGAACGCGGCCAAGCGCGTGGCCGCGATCGCCGCGCGTCAGGCGAAGCCCGCTTTGCTCAGGCTTGCGGTCGATGGCGGCGGCTGCGCGGGGTTCAGCTACCGCTTTGCGCTGGCCGATGCGGTCGAGGACGACGATATCAGTGCGACTACCAACGGCGTGACGCTGGTGGTCGATCCGGTCAGCCTCGATCTCGTGCGAGGATCGGCGGTCGATTATGTCGAAGATCTCGGCGGAGCGGCGTTCAAGGTGACCAACCCCAACGCCGCATCCGGTTGCGGGTGCGGATCGAGCTTCTCGGTCTGAGGTGAAACTCGCCACCTACAACCTCAATGGCATTCGGGCGCGGCTGCCTCGACTGCTCGAATGGCTTGCGCGCGAGCAGCCCGATGTGGTCTGCCTGCAGGAATTGAAATGTGCCGATGAGTCCCTGCCGATCGCCGATATCGAGGCGGTCGGATATCACGGCGTTTGGCACGGCCAGAAGGGCTTCAATGGCGTCGCCATCCTGGCCAGGGGTCAGGCGCCGCACGAGGTGCGTGTCGGATTGCCGGGTGATCCCGACGATGCCCACAGCCGCTATATCGAGGCCGAGGTCGCGGGTGTGCGGATCGCGTCGATCTATCTGCCCAATGGCAATCCGGTCGGGACCGACAAATTCGCGTATAAATTGCGCTGGATGGAACGGCTGAGGGTGCATGCGCTCGAACTGCTGGCGGCCGAGCGGCCGACCGTCCTGGCCGGGGATTTCAACGTCATCCCGGCCGACGAGGACGTTTTTTCAGTCCGCGCGATGGAACATGATGCGCTGATGCAGCCGGAGAGCCGCGCCGCGTTCCGGCGGATCGTGCATCAGGGCTGGACCGATGCGTTGCGCGCGCTGCACCCGGGCGAGCCGATGTACAGCTTCTGGGATTATACCGCCGGGGCGTGGCAGAGGGATGCGGGGTTCCGGATCGACCATCTGCTGTGCGACCCGATCGCCGCCGACCGATTGCGCGGGGCGGGGGTCGATCGCTGGGCGCGGGGCGAGGAGAAAGCGAGCGACCATGCGCCGACGTGGGTCGAACTGGCCTGAGGCGCCTGCGGTTCAAGGGCGGGGACTCACAGCGCCCGCTCATAGATGCGATAGATTTTGTTGACCGTTGCCCCGGGCAGCTCGGCGATCGACAACATGCCCTGATTATCCTCGAGCACCCAGCCGAATTCGCCGTGAGTGACGCCGTAATTGGCGACCGCCGGGACGCGAATGCGTTCGATCAGGGTGAACGCCAACTGGCTGGCGAGGCGGGTGCCGTGGAGCTTTTTGGCAACCCCCATCAACGGCACACGGACACGCGAGACCCTGGGCTTGCGCAGTCGCCACAGCAATCTGGCCCAGCCGAACGGGAACAGCTTGCCGTCGAGGTCGGCGGTCAGTTCATTGATGTCGGGAATGGTCAGCATGAACGCGACCGGTTCACCATCAAGCTCCGCGATCAGTACGAGATCTTCGTAGATGATCGGTTTCAATTTCTTGCCGGCGTAAGCGATCTCAGCCTCGGTCAGCGGCACGAAGCCCCAATTGTTCGACCATGCGTCGTTGAGCAAATTGAGGATGATCCGCGCTTCGCTGTCGAACTTCGCCTTGTCGACGCCACGGATGCGGACGCGCGGGTTGCGCGCCGTCGCATCGATCAGGCGCTGCATCAGCGGGCTCGGTGCGGAGCGAATATCAAACTCGTAGGTCAGCAGATCCTTGGCCTTGGCATAGCCCGCAGCCTCGATCCAGCCGGCATAAGCAGGGTGATGATGACCCATCATTGCGGTCGGCGGCTGGTCAAAGCCCTTGATGAGCAGTCCGGGCTCATCCCAGATCGACAGGCTGATCGGCCCCATCGAGCGGGTCATGCCCTGGCCGCAGAGCCAATCCTCGGCGGTGGCAATGAGCAAAGCGGCGGCATCGCCGTCGAGCGCTTCGAACATGCCCCACTGGCCGAGCCCGGCGCCCATATGCTCAAGGACGAGTTGATCGACCTGGGCGCTGATGCGGCCGACGATCCTGCCATCACGCTCGGCCAGCCATAACGCCGCACGGGCGTGGCCAAACCACGGGTTTGTCTTGGGATCGATCAGCCCGAGGACTTCGCTCTTGAGGGGCGGAACCCACGCCGGGTCACCGCGATAGACATCCCAGGCGAAGTCGACGAACGCCGCGCGGTCCGCCGGGCTCGTGACCAAGCGGACGCGAAGTCCCGACGTCGTCCCCAATGTCAGGCTTCGCGGCGGCGTGGGTGACCGGTGGCGACCCCGCCCGACAATTCGGCGACCCACGGATAGACCTTCGCCACTTCGGGCGTGTAGCCGAGGTTGAACACGGTCGGGCTTTTCACCGGGCGCTCGGGGCGCTCGTAAAACGTGCCGAGAAGGCGATCCCAGAAATAATTGGTGATCCCGAAATTGCCGGTCTCGTCGTGGAAATGATGCGCCATGTGGCGCTTCTTGATCTCGGCCACCCATTTGGTCTTCGGTTTATAGCCAAGATGCTGGATGCAATGGAAGAATTCATAGACACAGGTCGTGATCAGTCCCGCCGCGAGCGCGGCTGCGGCGCCGCCGATCCCGCCGAAGGCATAGCCGATCGGGAGCGTGACCAGCGCGATGGTCGGCAGCGTCGTATGGAGCGCGCCGAACAGGATTTCGAGATGGTTGGGATCCTGGTGATGGTCGTAATGGATTCGCTTCCACGTCGAGGCGAGGGCGGGCACCTTGAACATCCAGTTCGAATGCAGCACCCAGCGGTGCAGCGCATACCAGACCAGCGGGTAAGCGAGGACCGCCAGACCAGCCGAGGCAGCCGTGGCAAGCAAGGAGGCCGGACGCACGAACCACACCCCGATCGCGATCGCCGCGACGAGAATGTAAGCGATGATCGCACCATGCTGGAAAAAGGCGACCCATAATTGCTTGAGGGTCATCCGGTCGAGATAATGCGACCGCTTCCAGATGGGCTTGGTGATCGTATCGGTGGTCACGCGTGTTTCCTTGGGGAACTGAACGGCTTGGGGTGGAATGGGTTGCCGATATGCTTCGGCAATGCGGCGCTTTTGCGACAATGTCGATGAAGCCGGGGTGAAGCGAGGGTTGGCAGCGACGTTTCGTAGAGTCGCTAAAGTCGCACTACTCACGCGCGCGAGGGATGCGGCGCAGGCGTTAACGGGCGCAAGTGACGAAGGAGCGACAAGGGTGTCCATCGCCGAGCCTATGCAAGATGCTCTGGTCTGTAGGACAGCAAAATCGTCAGTCGACGGACGGGGCTCCCGCTCCCTTACCCTTCACTCCTCGGAGCGAATCAGCACGGTTTCGCCGATCAGCAGGAACAACAGAAACGGCCCCCACGCGGCCATCAGTGGCGAATAAGCGCCGACATTGCCCATCGCCAGGCTGAAATTGTCGGCGACGAAATAGGCAAAACCGAGCGCCATGCCGATCGTGGCACGCATCAGCACATGCCCCGAACGCGCAAGCCCGAACGCGGCGATCGCCGCGAGCAAGGGCATCAGCACGGTCGACAGCGGGGCGGATAATTTGTGCCACAGCCCGGCTTGCGCGGCCGCGGTCGGGCGCCCGGCACGCGCCATTTCGCCGATTGCGGCCTTGAGACTGACGAAATTGCGCTCGTCGGGATTGACCTTGGCCAGGGTGAACTGCGCCGGATCCACCCCGGTGAGCGCGGTCATCGTCGGCGCGCGGGTCACCAGATTCATTCCCGGATCGTAAATCCGCACATCCTCGAGTTGCCAGGCGCCGGCCTGGGGCGTGGCGCGCGCGGCGTCGATGATCCGTTCGATGCGGCCACCGTCGCGCTGATAGATGCTCAGCCGATCGATCCGCACGGCCTGTCCGGTCTGAACGACCCGCCGGGCGCGTGCCAGATCGTCGCCGACCAGCAACCAGACGTTGCTGATCACCCCGGTGTCGGGCGGCACGGCCTCATAATTGGCGTCGCTCCACGCATTGACCGCCCGGGCCGAGTTGACGACGATCGTTTCGTTAAAGACGAAGGCGAGCCCGGCGAGGCCGAGACTGGCGACGATCAACGGTGCGAGAATCTGGTGCGCGGAGATGCCTGCGGCCTTCATCGAGACAATCTCGCTATGCTGGTTGAGCCCGACAAAAGCGATGAGCGAGCCGAGCAATACCGAAAAGGGCAGGAAGCGCGCGGTCAGCAGTGGCAAGCGCAGCCCGACATAACGCCACAGATCGGCGTCGGTATTCCCCTTCACGGCGAGGATCTTGCCGGATTCGCCAAGCAGGTCGAGCGTCATCAGCACCAGTACGAGCGCAATCAACACCGCCAGGCTGCGCGTCAGGAACAGCTTGACGGTGTACAGCCCGATCTGGCGCGAGGGGAAGAATTGGAGGTTGATCATGCGCCGCCGGCCGCTTCCCGGCCGAACTGGGGCAGCAGCGACCGCGCAAACTTGCCGATCCGGGCGAAGCCGCGTTCGAGCGCGCCGATCGGCTGCCCGCCGGGCCTGTGCGCAACGACATGATACATCCACACGATCAGCGCCACGAGCAGCAGGAACGGCACCCACAGCGCGATGACCGGGTCGATCCGGCCCTGCGCCCCGGCCTGCTCGGCATATTGGTTGATCTTGTGATAGGTCACCACCATCACGATCGCGATGAAAATGCCGAGCGCCGACGAACTGCGCTTGGGCGGGACCGCGAGCGCCACCGCGAGCAACGGCAACAGCATCATCATCAGGACTTCGACCAAGCGGAAGTGAAGGTTGGACTTCGCCGCGAGCCGACTTTCACGGGTGCCACCCCCGCCATAGCCGCGCCGCGCGACCTCGATCAGGTTCAGTTCCGGATTATCGTTGCCGCGATTGCGAAAGCGATCGACCGTCGGCAGGTTGATCGGCAGGTCGTAGCTGTCGAAGGCCAAAGTGCGCGGGGCGGAGAATTTGGGCGAGTCCTGGATCAGCTTGCCATGGTGGAGCCGGAACAGGATCGTGTCCGGATCGTCGGTCGAGAGAAACCGGCCGGCCTGAGCGGTTGCGGCGATCGACATGCCCGACTTGTCGTCGACCTGAACAAAGATGCCCATCAGCCGCGTGCCGCGATCCTCGCTGCGGTCGACACGCAAAGTGAGCCGCTTGCCAAGCTGGTTGAACTCGCCGACCTTGATCGCGGCGCCGAGTGTCCCCGAGCGCAAGTCGAATCGCAGGCGCTCGTAGCGATAGCGGGAATAGGGCTCGACATAGCCGACGATGACCAGGTTGAGCAGCATCAGGGCGATGGCATAAGCGTAAGGCACGCGCAGGAGGCGGCCGAAGCCGATCCCGATGCCGCGCAGCGCGTCGAGCTCGGACGATAAGGCCAGCTTGCGGAAGGCCAGGAGAATGCCGAGCAGAAGCCCGATCGGGATCCCGAGCGAGAAATATTCGGGCAGGAGGTTGGCGAGCATCTGCCAGACGACGCTGACCGGACCCCCCGCGGTCACGACGAAGTCGAACAGGCGGAGCATCTTTTCCAGGATCAGCAGCATCGCCGCGAGAATCAGCGTTCCAAGCAGCGGAACCGCGACGGCGCGCGTGATGTAACGATCGATGAGCGACAGGCTGCGCACGGTTTTCGTCGCCCTAACACCATGATTTGGCCGCAAACAGGCCCGACAAGCGATAATCGGGCGAACCTGTGGATATCGCTCGCCCCAAGTGCTTATAGCGGACCGGTCGGTAAAATCATGTCGAAAACTCGTTCAGTCATATTGAGTGCTCTTGTCGCGGCGTTCGCCACGGCGGCCCCTGCGGCAATCGTCGGACCCGATGCCGGAGCGTGCGTGTCGGGGCGGCCGGCGCTGCAGGTGCAGGTGAGCGGGTTCAAAAGCGCGACGGGAACGGTCAGCCTCGCGCTTTATTCGAGCGATGGTTATCTCGAAAAGGGGCGAAAATTGCGCAAGGTCGAGGTTCCGGTGAGCTCGTCCGCGCCGCTCGACATCTGCATCGCGGTGCCCGGGCCGGGCCGATATGCCGTGGCGGTGCACCATGATTTGAACGCCAATGGCGGCAAGGACGGCAGCGACGGCATCGGCTATTCGCGCAACCCGCATTTGTCGATCGTCAATCTGCGTCCGTCGTTCGGCAAGACTTCAATCGAGGTCGGAACGTCGACCAATCAGGTCGGCGTCCAGATGCAGTATCGGCGCGGACTTTCGGTCGGGCCTGTGAAGAGCTGATGGCGAGGCCGCGCATCGCCCTGATTTCCAATCCCAAATCGACCGGCAACATTGCCCAATTGCCACGCATCCGCGCCTTTTGCGCCGAACATCCCGACATCTTCCATTATGAGGTCGAGCAAGCCGACCAGATCGGCGATGCGCTCAAGACGATTGCGCGGGTCAACCCCACGATGCTGGTCATCAATGGTGGCGACGGGACCGTCCAGGCGGTCCTCACCGAATTGCATAATGGCCGGCACTTCGGCGACGCCCCGCCTCCGGTCGCGGTTCTTCCCAATGGCAAGACCAACCTCATCGCGCTCGATCTGGGCGCGCAGGGTGATCCGATTATCGCTTTGGCGCGCTTGCTCGAGTTCGCCCAGACCGACCTTGCGCCGCACCTTGTCGCGCGCGAATTGATCGCCCTGCGGCTCGGATCGGGCGAATCGATCCCGGTCATCGGCATGTTCCTTGGCGGTGCCGGGCTGGCCGACACGATGCTTTATTGCCGCAACACGATCTATCCGCTCGGTCTGCCCAATGGATTCAGCCATGCGCTGACCGCGATCGCGGTCGTGCTGCGTCAATTGTTCGGTGTTGGCGGGCGGTTCATGCCGCCGGCGCCGACCCTGCTGCGCATTTCGGTCCGCCGCGACGGCCATATTTCAGGTCGCTTTGCGCTGATGCTCGTCACCACCCTGGAAAAATTGCTGGTGACGAGCGAGCTTGGCTTTGTGGGCAATGGACGGCTCAAGTTCCTGGCGGTCGAGGAACGACCAAATTCATTGATAAGGGCGTTTATTGCCAGCTTGCGCGGTCGTCTGGGGCATTCGAAGATGAGCGGCATTCATATTGAGGAAGCCGACGAGATCAGCATCGAAGGCGAAAACTCGAACGTCATTCTCGACGGCGAGATGTTTCGCGCCGAAATCGGGCAGCCGATCTTTCTCCGCCCGGCGTCGCCTTTGTCGTTCGTCCGCCTCGCCGCCTGAGCGTGGAGCGAATCAAGGATCTGGTTCGCGCCGAGCTTGCCCAGCCGGTCGATCCGCAGGTGATCGCCCTCGCCGCCGCAATCGCCAAAGCCCACGGCGCCGCCAGCCGGGCGGTGCTATTCTATGGGTCGTGTCTGCGTGAAAGCCAGCTCGACGGGCTGATGCTCGATTTTTATTTGATCGTTTCGGACTATCGCGCGGCGTACGACCGGCGCTGGCTGGCGGTCGCCAACCGGCTGATCCCGCCCAATGTGTTTCCGTTCGAAACCGGCGGTCTGACCGCCAAATATGCGGTGTTGAGCGAGGCCGATTTCAACCGCCTGAACGGGCCGGAGACACGCAATGTTTCGGTCTGGGCGCGCTTTGCCCAGCCATCACGGCTGGTGTGGACGAGCGACCTCGCCGCTGCCGAGCGCGCAGTGACTGCGGTATCGCGCGCCGCACCGGCATTGCTCAGCGCGGCCCGATCCGAGCTCCCCGACACGATCGAAACGCTCGACCTGTGGCGTCGCGCGTTCGCCCTGACCTATTCGGCCGAACTGCGCGCCGAGCGCAAGGCGCGAGCGGCATCGGTCGTCGACACCGATCCAGAGCGCTATGGCAAGTTCAGCGGGCCGGCGCTCGAAGCGGCGGGGATTGGCCGGGTCGATGGTGATCAAGCGGTGCTCTTTCCGGTCAAGCATCGGATCGGTGACGCGCGGGGCGGCTGGGCGCGGCGGCGGATCGAGGGCAAGGCGCTGACTGTGGTGCGGCTGGCCAAGGCCAGCGCGACCTTTGCCGGCGGGGTCGATTATATCGCGTGGAAGATAAACCGCCACGCCGGTACGCAAATCACGATCAAGCCGTGGCAGCGCCGCTGGCCGTTGCTCGCCGCGATCAGCCTCGTGCCGAAGCTGCTCCGCTCCGGGGCGGTTCGCTGACCCTGCGGCCAAGCGCGGCGGCGACCGACGAGGCCAGCGCGCCGACCGTGAACGGTTTGCGCAACAGTTCGTAGCCGACGAGGTCGTCCGTCTCACCATCGCCGACATAGCCGGTGACGAACAGGATCGCGGTGTCGGCGCGGCGCGACATCAACTCGCGGACGAGCTCGGGGCCGGTCATTTCGGGCATGATCACGTCGCTGATGACGAGGTCGAAGTCCTGTTCTTCGAACAGCCGCAGCGCTTCCGCCCCGCTCGAGCAGGACACCGGATCATATTCCAGATCCTCGAGCGCTCCGACGGTTGCGGCGCGGACCCGCGGGTCGTCCTCGACCAGCAGGATGCGTGCTCCCGGGACCACGGTTTCGGATTCGCCGCGCTGGACCGCCGGGTGAATGCGGACGTTGGCGACCGCGTCGGTGCGCGGCAGATAGATTGACACGGTCGATCCCTGGCCGAGGCGGCTTTCGATTCCGACTTCTCCGCCCGACTGGTGGGCGAAGCCGAAGATCTGGCTGAGCCCGAGCCCGGTGCCCTTGCCGACCGGCTTGGTCGTGAAGAAGGGTTCGAATGCCCGCTCGATCACTTCCGGGGCCATTCCGCACCCCGTATCGGTCACGGCAAAGCGGACATAATCGCCATGCTGAATGTCGCCGACGTCATTATTGCCGAGCGTCACGTTGGATGTCGCGATGCGCATCGTGCCGATCCCGTCCATCGCATCGCGGGCATTGACCGCGAGATTGACGATCGCGTTTTCGAGCTGGTGCGTGTCGACGAAGATCGGCCATGCGTCCGGCGCGATGGCGAGATCGACGGTGATCCGTTCACCCAGTGTCCGGTCGAGCAGGTCGGACATGCCGGCAACCAGTTCCGAGCTGTCGACGCGCTCGGGCAGGAGCGGCTCGGACCGCGCGAACGACAGCAAGCGGCGGGTCAGCGCGGCGGCGCGGGTGGCGCCCTCCATCGCGTTGGTGAGGTGGGTCATCACCTCGCGCCGCGGGCCATTGAGGCGGCGCCGGGCGAGATCGATTCCGCCGACGACGACCGCGAGCATGTTGTTGAAATCATGCGCGATGCCGCCGGTAAGCTGGCCGACCGCTTCCATTTTCTGGACCTGGCGAAGTTGCGCTTCCGCCGCCATCCGCTC
>JANPMU010000365.1:0-2412 GCA_031427095.1 Sphingomonas sp. | reverse complement strand
GAAGTCGAGGCACATGCCGGCGATCTGGGCGCTGCGCATGCGCTTTATGCGCTCGCCCTCGCCCTGGAGGCGGCCAAGCCCGGCGATATCGTCCTGCTGGCCGGCTTCGGATCTGGCTGCGATGCTCTCCTGTTCGAAATTGCCGGCAAGGTGAAAGGCGCTCAAAGTGCGTCAGCAATGCTTCGCCATGGTCTCGTTACCCAGGACTTCGTCCGGTTTCTTTCGCTCACCGGCACGCTCGACCTGGATTTCGGCGTCCGCGCGGAATTTGAGCAGAAGGCGCAGGCGACGGTCATCGAACGCTACGGTCGCGACACGATCGGATTCGTGGGAGGGCAGGATGCTGCCGGCAACGTCCAGTTCCCGAAAAGCCGGATCCCGGTGAGGCCCGGCGCCGACGGTCCCGAGCCGATGACCGATTTTCGCCTCGCCGACTGCGCTGCCACGCTGAAGTCGGTGACCGCCGATCGTCTCAACTACACACCGGATCCGCCATTCTGGTTCGGTCTGGTCCAATTCGACAATGGCGCGCGCGTGCTGATGGAACTGACCGACGCCGACCTGGACGGGTTCGCGGTCGGCGATCCGCTGATGATGCGGCTGCGAATCAAGTCACGCGATCGCAGGCGCGGCTTTCGTACCTATTTCTGGAAGGCCGCGCCCGCCAGCCGGCCGGTGCTGGGAGACTGAATATGGCGGCTGGAATCAGAGACCGCGTGGCGATTATCGGCATGGGCTGCACCGAGTTCGGGGAACGCTGGGACAAGGGCGCGGACGACCTGATGGTCGATGCTTTCGAAGAGGCGCTGGCCGACGCCGGCATCGACCGAAAACAGATCGAGGCGGCGTGGATCGGCAATGCACTCGACGACATCAACGTCGGCAACAGCGCTTTGCCCCTCGCCCACGCGCTTCGGCTACAGGAGATTTCGGTCTCGCGGGTCGAAAACATGTGCGCGACCGGTACCGAGGCGCTGCGCGCTGCGACCTATGCGGTGGCCTCCGGCGCGGTCGATTTCGCGCTCGCCGTGGGCGTCGAGAAGCTCAAGGATACCGGCTATGGCGGGCTGCCGCTACGCACCAAGGGGCTCGCGAATGACCTGTGGATGCCTTACGGCTCCGCGCCCGGGACCTTCGCGCAGCTCGCCGGTGCCTACACCGCACGGCATGGCGTGGACGCCGGGGATCTGAAACGCGCAATGGCGCACGTCTCGTGGAAGAGCCATCAGAACGGGGCGCTGAATCCCAAGGCGCATCTGCGTAAGCCGATCACCATCGAACAGATCCTCGCGGCGCCGATGATCGCCGATCCGCTCGGCATGTTCGACTGCTGCGGCGTATCGGACGGAGCGGCCAGCGCGATCGTGACGACGCCCGAAATCGCGCGGTCGCTGGGCCGCGAAAACCCGGTCACCGTAAAGGCGATCCAGCTGTGCGCCAGCAACGGCTGGGAAATGCAATATGGCGAGTGGGACGGCGCGTCGGTTCGCAACACCCAGGTCGCCGCTCGCCGCGCTTATGCCGAAGCCGGAATAACCGATCCGCGCAAAGATCTTTCGCTGACCGAGGTCCACGATTGCTTCTCGATCACCGAGCTCGTGACGATGGAGGACCTCGGCCTGTCCGACGAAGGCCGCGCCCTGGTCGACATTCTGGACGGGCGCTACGACGCGGCAGGCGATCTGCCGTGCCAGACCGACGGTGGCCTCAAATGTTTCGGGCACCCGGTCGGTGCGTCGGGTCTGCGCATGGCTTACGAGGTCTACAGCCAGCTCGAGGGTCGCGCCGGCCCGCGGCAGCGCGACAATGTTCGATTCGGGCTTACCCACAATCTCGGTGGATCGCCCTTCAATAGCGTGGCCGCGGTCTCGATCCTCGGCCGGCTCAACTAGAGAGACCAATATGGCGGGGCTTTATTTCGAGCAGTTTGAAGTCGGGCAGCGGTTCGTGCACGAGATCCGCCGAACGGTGACCGACATGGACAATATGATGTTTTCATCGCTGACCTACAACCCGGCGGCGCTCCACATCGACCATGCTTATGCGGCCAGCACCGAGTTCGGCCAACCGCTCATGAATTCGATTTTCACGCTTGGTCTGGTGATCGGTCTGAGCGTTCAGGACACGACCTTCGGCACCACCGTCGGAAACCTCGGGATGACTGAGACCACCTTTCCCAAGCCGGTATTCGCCGGGGACACGATCCGCGCCGAGACGGTGGTGAAGGATCTGCGACCATCGCGATCGCGCCCTGGCCAGGGGATCGTGACGTTCGAACATATCGGCCTTAACCAGCACGACGAAATCGTCTGCCGGACGCTGCGCGCGGGACTGATGATGGCGAAGCCGGCATGAGGCTGCGGTCGCTGCTGTTCGTCCCGGGCGACAGCGAACGCAAGTTCGCCAAGGCCC
>JANPMU010000364.1:0-1985 GCA_031427095.1 Sphingomonas sp. | reverse complement strand
GATTTTTACCAACCAGCATTGCGTCGCCTCATGCCTTGAGGACCTGTCGGCCAGCGGCAACGACTTGCTCGCGCGCGGCTTTACGGCAGCAGCGCGCGGCGACGAGAAGAAATGTCCCGGCCAGCAGGCCGAGGTGGTGACCGCGATCACCGACGTCACGCCACAAGTGAAACAGGCGATCGGCGCGGCGACCGGCGAGGCCGCAGTCAAGGCGCGCACCGCCGCGTTTGCGGGCATCGAGAACGCCGGCTGCCCCGATACGGCGACCACCCGCTGCCAGGTGGTCACGCTCTACGGCGGCGGGCAATACAAGCTCTACACCTACCGCAAATACTCCGACGTGCGGATCGTGTGGGCGCCCGAAGCGGCGGCGGCGACCTTCGGCGGCGACCCCGACAATTATAATTTTCCGCGCTATTCGCTCGATGGATCGTTCCTGCGCGCCTATCAAAATGGTCGGCCGGTCGCGACCCCGCAGCACCTGACCTGGACCGCGCGCGAGCCGAAGGACGGCGAGACGATCTTTGTCGTCGGCAATCCCGGATCGACTCAGCGGCTGCTGACCCAGAGCCAGTTCGCCTATCAGCGCGAGATCAACCTGCCCAACACGCTGGCGACCCTGTCAGAGCTGCGCGGGCGGCTGATTTCGGCGATGCGGCAAAGCCCCGAGCGGGCGCGCGAAGGCGAGCAGACGCTCAACGGCGTCGAGAACAACCTCAAGCGCGCGATCGGCCGGACCCGGGCGCTGGGCAATCCGGCGTTCAACGCGATGCTCGCCGCGAACGAGGCGGCGCTGAAGGCGAAAAGCGCGGGCAATCCCGCGATCGGCGATCCGTGGGGCGAGATCGACCGCGCGGTGGTGGCATTGCGCGCGATCGACAACGAGGTTCGCTATGACGTGCCCGAGGGCGAGTTGTTCAACTATGCGCTGACGCTAGTCCGCGCTGCCGAGGAGCGCGCCAAGCCCAACGGCGACCGGCTGCCCGGCTATTCGGACAGCGCGCTGCCGTTGCTCGAAAAGCAATTGCTCGACGCCAAGCCGGTCACGCCGTGGCTCGATGCGCTGCTGACCGAATCGTCGCTATCGAAGGCGCGCGAATCTCTCGGCACCGATCATCCCCAGACCCGGCTGATGCTCGGCAAGGAATCGCCCGAAGGGCTCGCGGAACGACTGGTCATGGGGACCAGGCTTGCCGATCCGGCCTACCGCAAATCGCTGTGGGATGGCGGCGCCAAGGCGATCGCCGCGTCGACCGATGCGATGATCGTCTATGCGCGCACGCTCGACGCCAATCAGCGGCGGCTGCAGAAACTGTACGACGAGCGCTACGACGGGCCGGTCACCGCGGCGCGGGCGAAGCTCGCCGATGCGCGCTTCGCGGCGTTCGGCGACAGCGTCTATCCCGACGCGACCTTTTCGCTTCGGATCACCTATGGCCGCGTCGGCGGCTGGATCGAGAATGGCAAGAAGACCGATTATCGCACGCGCTTTGGTGGGGCGTTTACGCGGGCAACGGGGGCCGATCCGTTCGCGCTCGCGCCCGCCATTCTCGCCCGGCGCAAGGCGATCGACGAGGGCGGAGCACTAGATTTCGTCTATGCGGCGGACACCATCGGCGGCAATTCTGGATCGCCGGTGATCGACAGCGATGGCAATGCCATCGGTGCCAATTTCGACCGCAACATCCACGGCCTGCGCAACGATTATGCTTATGATCTGAAAATGGCGCGGTCGATCGCGGTGTCGACTGCGGCGATCGAGCAGGCGCTCAAATCAATCTACCCCGCGCCCGCCCTGCTAACCGAACTTCACGCCAAATAATCGGATCGGCGTCAGGCGTCGGTGAGTTTCTTGGCGCGCGACCGCTTCGGTTTCGGCGCGGGCGCTGACTCCATCGCGCGATAGCGGCACTCGGCCTCGAGCATATAGTCGCGGGTGATCGGTAGTGCGCCCCGGTCGCGGACATATTGCACCTGGAAGTTGC
>JANPMU010000363.1:0-6270 GCA_031427095.1 Sphingomonas sp. | reverse complement strand
CTGACCCGCGCTCTGTCTTCGGCCCAGTCCGAAGACGGCGGGCTGGTGAGCCGTTCGCCGCTTGAACAGATCGAGCTGGTCGACCGCCTCGGCCTGCTCCGCGCGGCGTATTTTGCCGCCAAGCAGACTTTGCCCGACGCGCTCGAAAGCGCCGCCGCCGCGGCCCTTGCCGCCTTGCACGGTGTGACCATGGGCGATGGCGCCTTGTCGAGCTGGCAGGGCGGCAATCCGGGCGATCCGCGCCGCCTCGCCGCCTTGATCGAAGGGTGCGGGCTGCGCGCCCGGCCGCTTCGGGCAGCGCGTGGCTGGGGCTATCAGCGGCTGTCGGCGTTGGGCACGATCATCGTCATCGACGCCGCCCCCCCGCCGCAGACAAGAATGGCCGCGGCGGGCTGTGCCTCGACGCTGGCATTCGAATTGTCTGACGGGGCGCAGCGCCTGGTGGTCAATTGCGGAGGGCCGGGCCGCGCGCCTTCGGCCATCCCCGCCGAACTCGCCGACGCGCTGCGCTCGACCGCAGCGCACAGCACGCTCGTGCTGGCTGACTGCAATTCGACCGCGCTGCTGCCCGACGGTTCGCTCGGCAAGGGGGTCACCGACGTCACCCTCGACCGCGCCGAAGATAATGATTCGAGCCGGATCGAGGCGAGCCATGATGGCTATGCGAAGAGTTTCGGGCTCGACCATCAACGCCGCCTGACCCTGGGAAACGACGGCAAGGAATTGCGCGGCGAGGACCGGCTGATCGCGCGCGGGCGCAAGCGGATCAAGGATATGGTCGCCTTCGCGATCCGCTTTCACCTCGCCCCGGGGGTCGAAGCGACCATCACCGCCGATGGCATGGGCGCGATCCTCCGCTCACCCGGTGCGCCGGCATGGAATGTCCGTTGCCGTGGAGCGATGCTGACGCTCGAGGAAAGCCTCCACGTCGACGGCGACGGTAGCATCCGCCAGACGATGCAGATCGCCATCGTCGGCGAGGTTTCGGCCTTGGGCGCCGACATCGCCTGGCATTTCCGCCGCGCCAGCTGATCATCATCGAAGGAAGCCACATGACCGCTCTCGTGCCCGTCCGCAGGGCCCTGATTTCGCTTTCGGACAAGACCGGGCTTGAGGATCTTGCCGCCGGTCTCGCACGCCACGGGGTCGAACTGGTCTCGACCGGCGGGACCGCTGCGCGCCTGCGCGAGCTTGGCCATGCGGTGCGCGACGTTGCGGACCTGACCGGCTTTCCTGAAATGATGGACGGCCGGGTCAAGACCCTCCACCCCAATGTCCATGGCGGGCTGCTCGCGCGGCGCGACGATGCGCGCCACGTCGCCGCGATGGACGCGCATTCGATCGCTCCGATCGACCTCGTCGTAGTCAATCTATACCCGTTTGCCGCGACCGTCGCGAGCGGAGCGGATCGCGACACGATCATCGAGAATATCGACATCGGCGGCCCGTCGATGATCCGCTCGGGCGCCAAGAATCACGCTTTTGTCGTGGTCGTCACCGATCCCGCCGACTATGCCGAATTGCTTGCCGAGCTCGACACGAACGGCGGCACGACGGCACTGACGCTACGCAAGTCGCTGGCGGCCAAGGCGTTCGCGACAACGGCCAGCTATGATGCGGCGATCGCCACATGGTTTGCCAGCGTCGACCTCGGGCAGAAATTCCCGCCGCTGCGGGCGATGGCGAGCCGGCTGGTAATGCCGCTGCGTTATGGCGAAAACCCGCATCAGCAGGCCGCGCTCTATGTCTCGGCGGGGCCCCATGCCAGTGGGATCGCGCAGGCTCAGCAGGTTCAGGGCAAGCAACTCAGCTATAACAACCTCGCCGACGCCAATGCGGCGCTCGAGCTTGTCGCCGAATTTTGCGACGGACCGCCGACGGTCGTCATCGTCAAGCATGCCAATCCGTGCGGCGTGGCGAGCGGCGACAGCCTGCGCGCCGCCTGGGATGCGGCGCTCGCCTGTGACAGCGTCTCGGCGTTCGGCGGGATTGTCGCGGTCAACCGGCCGCTGGACCGCGCCACGGCAGAGGCGATCAGCCATATCTTCACCGAAGTCGTGGTCGCGCCGGGTGCCGACGAAGGCGCGCGCGAGCTGTTCGCGGCGAAGAAGAATTTGCGTCTGCTGCTGGTTGATAGTCTGCCCGATCCGGCTCGCGCCGGGCAGACGGTCAGCGTGATTGCCGGCGGGATCCTCCATCAGGATCGCGACAATGGTCGGGTCACGCGCGATATGCTCAAGCTGGTCACCAGGCGCGCCCCGACCGAGCAGGAGATCAGCGACTGCCTGTTCGCCTGGACAATTGCCAAGCATGTCAAGTCGAACGCCATCGTCTATGCGAAAGACGGGGTCACCACCGGGATCGGCGCAGGGCAGATGAACCGCCGTGACAGCGCGCGGATCGCCGCGATCAAGGCGCAAGAAGCGGCCGAGACCAATGGCTGGGACGCGCCGCGGACGCTCGGCAGCGCGGTCGCCAGCGATGCCTTCTTCCCCTTTGCCGACGGGCTGATCGCAGCGGTCGAGGCCGGCGCGACCGCAGTGATCCAGCCCGGCGGATCGATCCGCGATGCCGAGGTGATTGCCGCCGCCGACGAGGCGGGACTGGCGATGCTGTTCACCGGGATGCGGCATTTCCGGCATTAATTGTTCGCTCAAGCCCGCACCGGCCCGCGCCCCCACCCGGCCACCCACGAGAATATCCTGCAATGGGTGGCCGGGTGGGGGTGCGGGCCGGTGCCGTCTCAGCGCATGCGCGCAACACGGAATCACCTCGGCGCGTCCCCGCCCGTACCCGGATCGGGCAGGCTCAGTTCCTCGATGTCGGCCTTGCGCATCTTGAATAATTCGCGGTCCTCGGGTCCGAAACCGCGCGTCCATAGCACCGCCCCGAAAGCGGCGAGGATTGCCGGGATTCCGAACAGCAATTCGGCCCATTCGGGCAGCAGGATCATGATCTCGCCGACCACAACCGCCGCCGCCGCCGCCCATATCAGCGGCCAGCGCCATCCCGACACCGGCGCCCCGAGCAGATGTGACAGCAGTCGCGACTTGGCGATCGCGGCAAAGCCCAACGCCAGCATCAGGGCGATCGCGGGTCCGGTCGCCTGCCAGCCAATCGGCCATCCCAGTCGCCGCATGACGAGGATCAGCACGACCGAAAGCACCACCTGCAACGCGATCATCGCCAGGCTGATGTACATGTTGCGGTGGCGCGCGACATAGATCAGCGCTGCCTCGCTCACCGCCGCGGTCGCCGCGACCACTTCGGCGGCGAGCAGGAAGGCGAGCGCGGCGGTTCCGGCGACGAAGCCCTGTCCGACCAGCCCCATCACGCCCTCGCCAGGGATACCGAGCGCGAGCGCCACCGCGCTCTGCGCCGCGATCACCCAGAAGCCGACCTGGCGGACCTGGTGGGCAACCGCCAGCGTGTTGCCTGCAGCGATATTGCGTGAAATGACCGGCCCCAGGATCGGGTCGAAACTGGTCTTCAATTTCGACGGCAGCGAGGCGACCTGCTGCGCGACATAATAAACCCCGACGATGGTTGGCGAAAAGAACAGTCCGAGCACCGCGATATCGATCCGCCGCGACCCCCATTCGACCGCATCTGCCGCCGCCACCGGCATGTTGCGCCGCGCCATCCGCCACAAACCGGCGGGGTCGGGCGCCCAGCCGCGCGGAAAGCCATAGCTTTTGATGAAAGGGACGAGGCTCGCGATCACCGCGCCGATCATCGACAGGACATAAGCGATGATCAGCCCGTCGCGTAAGGAAATGAACGACCAGGCGAAGGCGGCAATGCTGATCGTCCACGGTTCGACCACCGCGCGCGCACGCACAGTCGCACCGACATCGTTGCGATAGGCCAGCGCGGCCAGCATGATGTCCGAAAAGGCCACCGCGATGACGGTGATCGGCAACATCCATTCGAGCCCGTGCAGCTCGCTGTTGGGGAACATCGCCTGCGGGAAAATCGCCAGCAGCAGCATCGAAATGCCCGACCCGATGCCCGCGACGAGCAACGCGTCCCACACCACGCTGTGATGCGGCTGGTCGGTCTGGGCAAGCTGCTGGGCAAGCCCGCGCTTCAATCCCAGTGTCGACAGTTGCGCGGCGAATTCGACGATCAGCACGGCAAAGGCGAACCGGCCGAGCGCATCGGCGCCATAAATCCGCCCGGCGATGAACAGGAACGGCAGCCGCGCCGCCAGCCGCAGCACGAAACCGAAGAAGTTGATCCGTCCGCCCCGCGCCAGTGCGGCAAGGTCGGCGGTCGGCGCTGCGGGGGCCGCCGGCTCGCTCAATGCGCCGCGCCCCAGTTCGCGCCATAGCCGACCTCGACATCCAACGGCACGTCGAGCGTCAGCGCGGGTTCGGCAGCGCGCGCCATCACGCCGCGAACCACCGCTGCGGCTTCCTCCTCGCGGCCCTCGGGGACTTCGAACACCAGTTCGTCATGGACCTGGAGCAGCATCCGCACGCCGTCCAGCCCTGCGTCCGCGAGCGCGCCGTCCATCCGGTTCATGGCGCGCTTGATCAGGTCGGCGCTGGTCCCCTGGATCGGCGCGTTGATTGCGGCGCGTTCGCTGCCCTGGCGCAGATTCTGCTGGCGGCTGTCGATGTTGGGGAAATGGGTTTTTCGCCCGAACAGGGTTTGCGTGAAGCCATTCTCGCGCGCGAAGGCCAGCGTCTCGCCGATATAATTCCTGATTCCCGGAAATCGCTCGAAATAGCGGTCGATGATCGACTGCCCTTCCTCGCGCGAAATCCCCAGCCGCCCGGCCAATCCCCACGCCGAAATGCCGTACAGGATCGCGAAATTGATCGTCTTGGCCTTGTTGCGATTGTCGCGGTCGTCGGAGCCGAACAATTCGATCGCGGTCAAATTGTGGATGTCGGCCTTGTTGGCAAACGCATTCTTGAGCGCGGGGACATCGGCCATATGCGCCGCCAGCCTCAGCTCGATCTGGCTATAATCCGCGCTCATCAGCACATGCCCCGGCTCGGCGATAAACGCATCGCGGATCTTGCGCCCGATTTCGGTGCGGATCGGGATGTTCTGCAGATTGGGATCGGTCGAGCTCAACCGCCCGGTCTGCGCGACCGCGAGGCTGAAGCTGGTGTGGACCCGCCCCGTCGCGGGGTTGATCTGCGCCTGCAGCGCCTCGGTATAGGTCGACTTCAACTTGGTCAGCTGGCGCCATTCCAGCACCAGCCGCGCCGCTTCGACCCCCTCGCCCGCAAGCCGCTCCAATTCGGTGACGTCGGTCGAATAGGTCCCGCTCTTGCCCTTGCGCCCGCCCTTGAGGCCCAAGCGGTCGAACAGGACATTGCCGAGCTGCTGCGGCGATCCGATCGTGAACGGCCCGCCCGCCGCCGCGTAGACCCGCTGCTCCAGCGCCGCGATCTCGACCGTGAATTCGCCCGACAATCTGGCCAGATAGGCGCGATCGACCTTGATCCCGCGCCGCTCCATCCGCCCGATCACCGGGACCAAGGGCCGATCGACCATTTCGTACACCCGGGTCGAACCTTCGGACGCGATGCGCGGCTTGAGCCGCTGCCACAGCCGCAAGGTGATGTCGGCGTCCTCGGCGGCATATTCGGTCGCCTGGGGGAGCGGCACCTGGTCAAAACTGATCTGCTTGGCGCCGACTCCGCACACCGCCTTGAACGGAATGCAATCATGGTCGAAATGCAATTTGGCGAGCTCGTCCATGCCATGCCCGTGCCGTCCCGCGTCGAGGTCGAAGCTCATCAGCATCGTATCGTCATACGGGGCCACCTCGATCGCGTGCTTGGCGAACATCACCCAGTCATATTTGAGGTTGTGCCCGACCTTGAGCACTGCGGGGTCCTCGAGCAATGGTTTCAATTTCGCCAGCACCGTCGCCATCGGCAATTGGCTCGGCGCGTCGGACAACAGGTCGACGCTGCCGTGTCCGACCGGAATGTAGCAGGCCCGCCCCGGCTGGGTGGCGAGGCTGACCCCGACCAGCCGCGCGACCACGCAGTCGATGTTGTCGGTCTCGGTGTCGACCGCAACACAACCGGTTCGCGTTGCCTCCGCGATCCAGCGATCGAGCGCGGCTTCGTCGCGCACCGTCTCATATGCGCTGCGATCGACGACAATCGCTTCGGCCACCGGCGCTGCGGAGGGCGCGTCCGGCGTCATGACGGCGGTGACATTGCCCGCGCTCGACGCCCCGCCCCCGACCATCCGCGTCAGCAGCGCCTTGAACCCCTGGTCCTCGAGGAATTCGCGAAG
>JANPMU010000362.1:0-2336 GCA_031427095.1 Sphingomonas sp. | reverse complement strand
GGAAGGATCGGCACGATGACCGACAAATATCAATTCTCGCTCAACCGCCGCGATCGCAAAGTGGCCGGAGTCGCATCCGGGCTTGGCGACCGCTTCGGGATCGACCCGACCTTCGTCCGCATCGGCTTTGTCGCCGCCGCTGTGTTGATCAGCTGGAAGCTCACGCTGATTATCTATGTCGCGCTCGGCATTTACATGTCGTTGCGCAAGCGCCGCGACGTCAAGGGCGAACGGCTGAGCGATTACGAACGGATGGAGCAGGTCGGCAAGGTCCGCCCGTCGGTCCACGCAATGCGCATCGAACTGGACGCCAATGACCGCCGGATGATGGCGATCGACGATCATCTGGCATCGCCGAATGACGAGCTGGCGCGCGAAATCGACGCGCTCAAGGAGGACAAATGATGTTGCAGGCACAAGCCATCTTGCTGGTCGGCGCGCTGGGACTCGCCGGGCTGGCGATCGCCATCATCGCCGCGCTGAAGGGCTGGCAGGGCTGGCTCGACGTTCGCCGCCTGGAAATCGCGCGCAGCGTCGGCGAGAGCGTCGGACCGACCGGCGGACGGATCGAGCTCGCCGACCTCAAGGAGCGGGTGCGCAAATTGGAAGCGATCGCCGCTGGGATCGACCTGTAGCAGCGCTCGCAATCCCGATCGTTCATGCCCCCGGGGCTGCCTGCGCGATGGGGCACCATAAAAGCTCCTGCCCCCGGCAGGAGCTTTTATGGTGCCGGTTGCAGGAATCGAACCCGCGACCTTCGGTTTACAAAACCGCTGCTCTACCATCTGAGCTAAACCGGCGACGGCGTGGCCCATGCGTCAAACCACGCCGAAGGTCCAGCCTTCGGTGCGGGCGACCTCCTTAAGCCCTGCCGGGTTCCAAAGCGCCTCATTGCGAGCGGCGCCGCGTAGCCACGCAGTTGTCATGATTGCATCAGTCGAATGGTCGTCATAGCTTTGTAGCGGCGTGTGCCGATCGCTTTTCAGCTCGGTGAGAACGTCACCGAGAGTTTGAGCGTCACGGACTTTGCTTCGTCCCTTGCGAAGACCTGCGGCACGGGCGGCGATCGAAGTGTAGATTTCAACGACAACCGGCCCTTTTTCCGGGACGGGATCAAACGGCCAGATCGGGACGCGCCCTCGCAAGCGGTGAAGCACGCGCATTCCCGTCAGGCTCGACTTGCCGACCTGTGCGGCTCCGACGAGGTTGAAGCAGCTTTGCGGAGTGAGGCCCATCTTTGCCTGGCCAATTTCGCAGATGCGGAGACGCCCGCGACCCGATCCGAAACGGTCGCCGCAATTGTTCAACTGGCGGAAATGGCGTCCGATCTCGCTGTCGGCGAGGAACGTCGTGGCTGACAGATGGTCGTCGTCGGCGGCAAGGCGATCGACCAGCGACCACAGTTCGGCGGCATCACGAGGGGAATTGTCCCATCCCGGAAAATAACTCCCACGATCGGCGAACGGCAGCGCCGGAGACAGATCGAGCCCGATGAGGATGTCGTTCCTGGCATCGGCCAGTCGCTCGATCCAGTCGAGTATTGCTGGACGGGACCAGCCCCCGGAGGGCCGCAACAGGGAAGGCGCGCGGCGACCCGTTGACGCATAGGCGACTGCGAGGCCCTTGGGCCGGGCCACTGCCTGTCCCGACCAGTCGACAACCGCGAAGTCACTGAACTCCCTCACACCAGCGGGGGCATTTCGTCGTCGGCGGGCGGGGCCGGGCGCCTGAGGCGCGGCGGGGTCGGGCGCGGCGGGGGAGCGTGGCCGTCCTGCCAATCTTCGAGCAAGCGCGCGGCGGCATCGCGCCCGCCGAGCCCGAACGCCAGCGCGGTGGCGATCGCGGCCGCCCCGAGGATCAGCCCGAAGGCCATCATCACGATCTGGTCGGCAAGCCCCATGAAGGTCAGCCCGATCGCGGTGAACAAAGCGATGATGGCATATTTGACGATCGTCCCGGCATAGCCCGCTTCCCCGGTCGAGGAGCCGACGAGGGTGGCGATGATCCGCGCGAGGAATAATCCGACGACGATGATTACCGTGCCGAAGATCACCTTGCCGCCAAGCTCGGTGATCTGGAACAACAAGGCCGCGCTGGCGTCGCCGCCGATCTTGCGTGCGGCCTCCATCATCCCGACGATCAGCACTGCAGTCAGCGCGATCGACCCGACGACGCGCGATGGCGTGGTCGCGGCGGGCATGATCCCGAGCGCGCGGACACTATTGTCGAACCCGAGGCTGGGCAGCACCGTTTCGATCAGGGTCTTGACCCAGCGTCCGATGAAGAAGGCGATGGCGAGGATGATCAAAGCGGCGAGCACGTTGGGGATCGCGGTG
>JANPMU010000361.1:0-1665 GCA_031427095.1 Sphingomonas sp. | reverse complement strand
GATCATGCTTGAGGTGATGAGCGGGTTCGACCCACGGGATTCGACCTCGCTCGACGTCGCGGTGCCCAAATATGAATCAGGTTTATCAAGCAATCTCAAAGGAAAACGCGTCGGAATTCCGACCGAATATCGGATCGACGGCGTCCCTGCGGAGATTGATGCGCTGTGGGACCAGGGGGTCGAATGGCTGCGCGATGCCGGGGCCGAGCCGGTCAGGATCTCGCTGCCGCACACCGCCCACGCGCTGCCGACCTATTACATCATCGCCCCGGCCGAAGCCTCGTCCAACCTCGCGCGCTACGACGGGGTCCGCTACGGCCTGCGCGAAATGGGGGCGAAGACCCTTGATGACATGTACGCCGCAACCCGCGCCGCAGGCTTCGGCGCCGAGGTCAAGCGGCGGATCATGATCGGCACTTATGTGCTGTCGGCGGGCTTTTACGACGCTTATTTCACCAAGGCGCAGAAGGTCCGCACTCTGATCAAGCGCGATTTCACCGCAGCGTTCGAGCATTGCGACTTCATCCTCACCCCGACCGCGCCGTCGGCGGCATTCGGGCTGGGCGAGAAGATGAGCGACCCGCTGGCGATGTATCTCAACGACGTGTTCGCGGTCCCGGCGAGCCTCGCGGGGCTCCCCGCGATGTCGGTCCCCGGTGGCCTCGATGCGCAGGGCCTCCCCTTGGGCCTCCACCTCATCGGCCGCGAGCTGGACGAACAGGGCGTGCTCAACGCCGCGCTGGCGATCGAAGCGCGGGCCGGGTTTACGCATAAGGCGGAGCGGTGGTGGTGACGAAGGTTCGCGCGTTTTTGGTTGAACCGATTTACGGTTGGGGTTGGACCGACGATGCACAGAGCATCGACGTACCGGCCGCCTTCGAGGCCCAGCTTACCTGCCTGGGAGGAACAGCTGAAGGCCTCATCATGTCAGGCCCGCTCGCTGGCTCGATAGCTCGACTATCGCCGCGTCATGCCGAATGGGACGGCTACGTGAATATCGAAATGCTCGTCGGCGAGAGACGATTGACCGGATACGCACAGGTTCCGCTTGAGGTATTCCAATGACCGACTTTCGCATCAAAGGCGCCACCGGCGAATGGGAGGTCGTCATCGGCCTCGAGGTCCATGCCCAGGTGACCTCCAACGCCAAGCTCTTCTCGGGCGCGGCGACCGCGTTCGGCGCCGAGCCCAACACGCAGGTTAGCCTAGTCGATGCGGCGATGCCGGGGATGCTGCCGGTGCTCAACGGTGAATGCATCCGCCAGGCGGTCCGCACCGGGATGGCGCTGGATGCGAAAATCAACAAATGGTCGCGGTTCGACCGCAAGAATTATTTCTATGCCGATCTGCCGCAGGGCTATCAGATCAGCCAGCTCTATCACCCGATCGTCGGCGAGGGAGCGGTCACCGTGCTGATCGACGACAAGGATGAGGCGAGCGCCAAGACCATCGGCATCGAGCGGATCCATGTCGAGCAGGACGCGGGCAAATTGATGCACGACCAGCACCCGTCGTCATCCTATGTCGACCTCAACCGCTCGGGCGTCGCTTTGATGGAAATCGTCTCGCGCCCTGACATGCGTTCTCCTGCTGAAGCAGGGGCTTATGTTCGCAAGCTGAGATCGATCCTGCGCTATGTCGGGTCGTGCGACGGCAATATGGAAG
>JANPMU010000360.1:0-1630 GCA_031427095.1 Sphingomonas sp. | reverse complement strand
GTCGCCAACACGTGCAGCGTCTACGCCGGCCAGCTCGGCTACGGCCCCAACCCCAGGCTCCAGCAGCGCGTCCGCGACGCCGATTTGCTGATCGTCGTCGGCGCGCGCCTCGGCGAAGCTACGACGGATGGCTACAAATTGATCACCCCCGACCATCCGGGCCAACTGCTGGTCCACATCCACCCCGACCCCAACGAGCTTGGTCGGGTCTATCACGCCGACCTGCCGATCTGCGCCGACATGAGTGAGTTTGCGCAAATGGCCGACGAGTGGAGCGACCCCGAGCTGGTCCGCTTCTCGGCCGGCGACGAAGCCCACGCCGAATGGCTCGACTGGTCCGACCCCAAGCCGAGAGACGGCGTCCGCCTCGACCTTGGCCCGTGCGTCAAGGCGATGCGCGACGCGCTCCCCGCCGACACGATCATCTGCAACGGCGCAGGCAATTTCTCGGGCTGGTGGCACCGCTACTGGCATTATGGCGCGATGCCGACCCAGCTCGCCCCCCCATCCGGCACGATGGGCTACGGCCTCCCCGCCGCGGTCGCCGCGAGCCTGCGTTTCCGCGACCGCACGGTGGTGTGCGTCGCGGGCGACGGCGATTTCCTGATGAACGGGCAGGAGCTGGCGACCGCCGCGCAATATGGCGCCGATCTGCTCGTCATTCTGGTCGACAACGGCGCCTACGGCACGATCCGCATGCATCAGGAGCGCGACTATCCCGCGCGGATCAGCGCGACCAGCCTCGTCAATCCCGATTTCGCGGCCTTGGCTCGCGCATATGGCGGCTGGGCGGAAACCGTCGAGACCACCGCCGACTTCGCCCCCGCCCTGGACGCTGCGATGGCGAGAAAGGGCCTCCGCCTGATCCACTGCAAGACCGACATCGAGCAGATCAGCAATGCGACCACGATCAGCAAATTGAGGGCGCGCTAATCCTCGGCTGCAAGTCCTCGGACGCGCGCGCTAAAGAATATCCGATTTCTCGTCGGAGGGCTTGTTGGGGTGATCACAAATCTTGCCCGAATTTCGTTTCGACCAGGCGTCGAGGTCGTCGAACAGCATCGACAAGTGATCGATGACTTCGTAAAAGCTACCGGTTCTATCGTCGCGTGGACTGCGCATCGCTTGGCTCCCGCTTCTGTTTGTCCATAAAACGCGGGTCTGGCATCCTAAGTTGCTTTTTTTTACAGTTATTTCAGAGCCGTAATGGCGTCATCATACTCCACAAAGATTGCTTACGAACGAAAAAGGCCGCCCCGCTCCAGCGCGGGGCAGCCCATTTCCGTCTCACACGGAGGAGGATCAGACGTCCGCGAAAGCAACCCGACAAGCGGGCCGCGCTGTTGATCAGATCAAGCCCGCCAGCGGGCTGCTCGGATCGGCGTAGCGGCGCTTGGCCATCCGCCCCGCCAGATAGGCCAGCCGTCCGCTTTCGACCGCAAGGCGCATCGCCCGAGCCATCATCACCGGCTCCTTGGCCTCGGCGATGGCGGTGTTCATCAGCACCCCGTCGCAGCCCAATTCCATCGCCACCGCCGCATCGCTCGCCGTGCCAACCCCGGCATCGACCAGCACCGGGACGCTGGCGCCCTCGACGATCAGGCGGATGGTGACGCGGTTCTGCAGGCCC
>JANPMU010000359.1:0-2576 GCA_031427095.1 Sphingomonas sp. | reverse complement strand
CCGGCGCTTCATGGACTTCAATCGCTTGGCGCTCCCATTGAAGCTCTACTTCTACGCGTGGTCAATCGGCTGCGCGGCGCTGATCCTTGGTCTAGCAGCTATCGACGGGGCAGGTGCCTCGATCAATCACCCTGACTCCGTCGAGAACCCCCATCCGATCAACCTTTCCGCAGAGAAAGGTTCACGTGTTCTCGTGCATGCGCTTGATGGCCAGCGCTAAATCGCGCGTGCGGCAAGATGTCCCTCGCGGATGGCAGTCTGCAAGTAGCGCGGGCTCCGCGCATCGCCGACGGCGACGACGCGCATACTTGTCCTCGCCAGTGCATCCATCCGTTCGCGGCTGGCGACATTGTGCGATACGAACACGATAGTATCGGCCTCGATCTCGAATCTATCCCCACCGAAGCGATGACCGATCGCTGCGCACCCCTTCTTGACCTCGACAAGTTTCGCATAAGTGATCAGCCGAAAGTCGCCCTTGGCGAGCCGCTCGAGCGCTGGCTCGGCGGAAAGGCTTGTCACCAACTGAGGGGCAAAACTCGAATGGCTGGTCGCAAATGTCACGGCGACACCTTTTTCGATCAGGAACTCGGCTGCGGCGACCGCCTCGTAATGGCCGACATCGTCAAACACCACCGCGCACTTTCCCCAGTCACGGTTGCTGCGATCCATCAACAGCTCGTGGCTGGAAACGATCTCCGGCCGATCCATGCCCTCGGGCACGAACCCCGGGCACAGGAATTGCCGGCCATCCATCCGTGGTGACGATCCGGTCGCGACGATCACAACATCCGGTGCCATCTCGATCACGTCCTGCACCTCGAGATAGCTGTTCGTCCGCACGTCCACGCCAAGGCGATAGACTTCGCGTTCAAGCCAATCGGTGATGTCGCCGATACCCAGCCGACGCGGTGCGCGCTTCGCGATATTGACGCAGCCGCCAAGGTCGCGCGCCGCTTCCGCGAGAGTGACCCGGTGCCCTCGCAAGGCGGCAACGCGGGCGGCTTCGAGCCCCGCCGGACCGCCACCGATGACGAGCACGTGTTGCGGCTCGGCGGTCCGCTCGATCAAATGTTCTGCGAGGGTCGCCTCAGCGCCGACGGCGACGTTCACCGCGCAGCCGATGCGCCCCACGCTGAGCAACCCGCCGATGCATCCGTGGTTGCAGCCGATGCACGGTCGTATTTCGTCCGCCCGGCCTTCACGCGTTTTGGCGACAATGTCAGGATCCGCGATGTGCGCCCGGGTGAGGGCGACCAGATCGGCGGCGCCCGAGGTGATCACCTGATCCGCTTCCTCGAGCGTCCGGAACCTCCCGGTGACCAGCACTGGAACTCTGGCCGATGCCTTGACTGGTGCGTCGCTTGCCAGCTCATAACCGGTGGGCTCATGCATTGCACCGATGATGCGGTGCATGTCGTAATCCGTGCCGATCGTCAGATTGATATAGTCGATCAGACCTCTTGCGCTGAGCAAGGTGGCGATCCGGGCTATGTCAGCGGGGGAAAGGCCGCCCTCAAACTCCTCGGGGCTAAGACGTACCCCGAGCGCCATATGGGCGGGCAATTCGTCGCGAACCGCCTCCGCCAACTCGACCGCGAGCCGCGCCCGGTTCTCGAAGCTTCCGCCATATTGATCGGTCCGGCGATTGTGGAGCGGGGACAGAAATTGTTGGACGAGATAGCCGTGCGCCATATGCAGCTCGACCCCGTCGAGACCGCCTTGGGCGCAGTTTCGCGCGGCGGAAACATAGCAGCCGATCAGCTCCCCAATCTGATGCTGGCTGATCGGTTCGGCCGGAATGCCGACGAAGGCTCCGATCGAATCGGATGACGACCAGGGAGGGCTCCCATCCCGCTGAGGAGCCTCGTTGCCCAGATGACCGAGCTGCTGAAACACACGCATGCCATAAGGACGCACCTGTTCCATCAGCTTGCGGTAGCCATCGAGCACGCCGGCTCCATCCGCCGTCAGGAATGGGTATGCCGAGCTGTGCACCGCCATCAATTCGATGATCGTCAAGCCCACGCCTCCGCGGGCGCGGGCGACATGATAGTCGATAAGCTGGTCGCTGATCGTTCCGCCGCCCAGCCCGGTGCCATGGCCGGTGCGCACGACACGGTTGGGGATCTCGACCGGCCCGATGGCGATCGGGCTGAAAACCTGTTTCAACGCCATCCCTGTCTTGCCTTCCCTTGCGGGCGGATCGGTTTGCCGGTCACTAATCGCCGGGCGTCAATTGAATTGTCGGCAGCCGCCGCAACGTATTGCCTCCCGACGGATGTAGATTTTGGCCGGTCATGAAAGCTTCGTCCGAACTCAGCCACAAGACCGCCGCGGCGACGTCTTGCGCGGTATTGAGCCGGCCCAGCGGGATTTCGCCTTCAAACGCCTCGCGAACTCCGGAAATGGCCAGAAAGCCCTTCGTCATCGGAGTTTCCGTAAAGCCTGGCGAGACCGAATTGACCTTGATTCCGCGTGGTCCGTATTCGAGCGCAGCGACGCGCACGATGTGATCGGTTCCGGCCTTCGCGCCCATATAAGCTGCGTGATTGTGAAACGTCAGCGAGGCTGTG
>JANPMU010000358.1:0-4646 GCA_031427095.1 Sphingomonas sp. | reverse complement strand
ACTTTTGCGAATCCAGAGGGATACTGTCCGGACGACAGCGAGCCAAACTGGAATCAAAGCCTGTATTTCAATTTCTATGATCCCCAAGCCAGGATAGGATGTTTCATCCGCATCGGCATATTGGAGAACCGCCAAGAATCGAACAATTGGTTCGTTTTCTTCAAGGATGGTAAGCCGCTGTTTACCCGATCCAATATCAACCTCCCTTATATTCGGGAGCGAATGGACAAGGGACTAACGATCGCTGGCTTGACCGTCAAAGCTATCGAGCCGATGAAGATCGCCCACCTGAGCTTTGTGGATGAGGACTTCAAGGTCGACCTTACCTACGAGGCGCTCCAGCCGATGATGGATGCCATCGCGCTGACCGGCAATGAAGGCGATGCTTTTGCCAAGGAACTCGGGAACACGCATATGGAGGCGCCCTGCCGCGTTACCGGCACCGTAACGGTCGAAGGCGCCGGGGAATATCGCATCGACTGCCTCGGCATTCGCGACATCAGCGTTGGCCCACGCAACTGGAATGCTTTGGCTCACTTTCGGACCGCCTGGCCACTATTTCTAGATGGCAAGACCTTCCTCGGCTCGCGTGGCATATCGATAAAGGGTCAGAACGGCGACATGCGCATGTTTCATGACGGCGAGCAATGGCTGGCGGTCAAGCATATCGAGGAAACGGCCGAATGGGCTGAAGATGAAATGACCTACAAAAAGATGCACTGGAAGTTCCGCGACCAGCTTGATCGCGACTGGGAATTCACTGGTACCCCGATCTTCCGCTGGTTCTTTCCCATCGGCAAATTCATCATGGCTGAGCATATGATGGAATATCGCCGCAGCGACGGGACGCTCGGCTACGGGCTTGGCGAAGGAATCTTCCGCTTTCCCTGGGCGGGCAACCAAACGGACCCCAAGCTCGCCGGTCTTCCGCGGTGAAGGATAGTGTGATGGCGGCCGGCCAACTTTCGCACCGGACGTCACTGCGCGGGCCGGACAAGGATCATCCGACGCAGGCGTGGATCGACGCGCTGCGTGGTCGCTATCTCATTGATCCTGAGATTGATCGCGTGCTTACCCGCAAGCTGCTCCTGCGCACCGGCCCGCCCTTCGAGCCGGTGCCGCTCGAGTTACTCTGCGATGGAATGCGCTCGCTGCTGTCGGTCGAGTTAGATAAGCCGTTTGATCTCGCCAATGTCCGATGGCTGACCGGCGGCGCTTCCAAGCTGCAAATGGCGTTCGAACTCATCTGGGACCAGCCGGGCGTGGGCCCGAGCCGCACGCCGATGGTGCTGCGGATGGAGCCTGCCGCATCGGTGGTCGAGACCAGCCGGCTGCAGGAATTCGAGCTGGTGAAGGCAGTGGGAAGCGTTCTTCCCGCGCCGTCCTGCTACTGGGTGGATCCGGATCCAGTCCATTTTCCCTATCCTGCCTTGATCTACGGCTTCGTCGAGGGCGTCACCAAACCGAGCGGCAAGGCAAGCAATGTCTCAGGCTTCGGCACCGGATTTCCTCCGGAGCTTCGCGAAGTCTTGTCGGGCCAATTCGTTGACCACCTGGCGGCGCTGCATACCTGGGACTGGCAAAATGCCGGGATGACCTCTTTCAACGTGCCGGCAACGGGCCGGGAAGCGGTCGAGCGAGTTCTCGAGAAATGGGCGCGGATCTGGGAAGAGGATGTCAACGAAGACATCCCGCTGTTCCGCTACGCCACGTCCTGGCTCCGCGAGAATATTCCCCCACTGGATCGCCCTTCTATGATCCATGGCGACTATCGGACGGGCAATTTCCTCTACACTGAGCATGACAACCGCATTACGGCCTGGCTGGACTGGGAGCTCGGCCACCCGGGTGATCCGCATGAGGATCTGGCGCTTGTCACCTTAGGCGCGCTCGGCAATCTTGCCGAGGACGGCAAGACGTTCCTCATCAGCAACCTCATGCCGGAAGATCGCTTCTTTGAAGCCTATGAGAAATCTTCGGGCATCACGGTCAATCCGAAGACGCTGAAATATTACCGTGCATTCAGCGCCTGGCGCGCGGTCGCGTCCTGCGTCGCCACTGGCTACCGGGTGTCGCACAACGGCAAGACCCATCAGGACATCGTGGTGCAGTGGTTGATGGCGCTGGGCTACTCGCTGCTTGGCGACCTGCGTGATATCCTGGAAAGGGAAGTTTGAGATGGATATCCGGCCGAGCCTGCAGATTCAGGTCATGATCAAGGCGATGGAACAGGTGATTGTGCCTGCCGTCGATCCGGTTAACAAGATCGCCCACGAGCAGGCAAGCCTCGTGCTCGCGACGTTGCGCGTGCTGGAGCAGCGGATGCCGCTCTGGCGAAACTATCTGCGCGATGAGTTGCGCAGGCTCGTCGCCCTGGTCGACGAGATCGTCAGTCTGGAGGATGGCGACAGTGAGATCCGTGCCGCCCTTGCGGCGCTGGCGCAGGAAGGTCACGCCCTGTTCGCTCGATCAGACGCCGAAACGCCCGATCTGGAGCAGGCCACGATCGCCCTGCGCAACGGCATCGGCAGACTGATGGCCGAATATAAGGGGCTGATTCATCGCACGCAGCTCGGCCGATTGATCCTCGACGCCTCGAAGGAGCAATTGGAACGCGAGCGCGCCTGGCTGCTGCCCTTCGGTTTCGAATCCGATGCCTCGGCGATCGTGCCCATCGAGCAGCAGCTTGCATCGGCAGCGTGAGGCCGTCGCTTCAACCGCGTTGATCCTTAATTAGATCGTCCTGCACGTCGGTCGCATATCACCTTCCCCACTGTCTGCGCAGTTGCGACGGGAAGACGTCAGAACATTCGTTCCCGCCAATCATGCCGCTGTGAAGCCCCCATCCACCGCCAGAGCCGCGCCCGTTACAAACGACGCCTCGTTCGAAAGCAACCAGACTGCCGCCAGCGCGACCTCATCCGGTTCCGAATAGCGACCAATCGGGTGCATCTTGTTGAGGTGGTCTTCCATCTCGGGTAGCTCGTTTATCAGCTTAAGAAGCATCGGCGTGCGTATGGCGGCGGGAATGACGGCGTTCACGCGGATGCCTTTTGTCCCGTAGTCCAGCGCGGCGGCCCGGGTCAGGCCGATGACACCATGCTTGGCGGCACAATATTCGGCGGCGAGCGGAAAGGCAGTCACGCCGCATGTTGATGAAGTGTTGACGATCGATCCGCCGCCCGTCTTCAGCATCGCTTCGATCTCATATTTCACACAAAGAAAGGTGCCGGTCAGGTCGATATCAATGCAGCGCTGCCAGACCCCTAGCGTCATCTCCACGATGGGGACGTTGAACTGCGGAATGGCAGCGTTGTTGAAGCCGCCGTCGAGCCGCCCGAATTCCGACACGGCCGCGTCGACCATGTTGCGGACTTCGCTTTCCTGGGAAATGTCGGTCCTGACGAAGATTGCCGTGCCGCCGGCATCGCGAATCATCGCCTCGGTCTCCCTGCCGGTGGACTCGTTGCTGTCGGCGATGATCACCCTACCGCCGCGCTCGGCGATGATCCGCGCGGCGGACCGACCGACCCCGCTGCCAGCGCCCGTCACTATAATCTATTTCTTGTCGAAGTAAGTCATGCGGTTGCTCCACATATTTCTCTCATGGCCGACAGGCGGCGCGCCGTTCGTCAGTGCGTCGTGTATCCGCCATCGACGGGAATGGCCGCACCAGTGATAAACGACGCCGCGTCCGAGAGCAGCCATAGCGCCGCTTCCGCGATCTCGGACGCCTCTGCATATCGGCCAAGCGGATGGATTGAGCGCAGATAGTCCTCCATGCTGGGATTCTCGGTCATCGCCTTCATCAGCATGGGAGTGCGGACCGCACCGGGAAGGATAGCGTTCACCCGGATGTTCTTGCCGCCATAATCCAGCGCGGCGTTGCGCGTGAGGCCAACCACGCCATGCTTGGAGGAACAATATTCGGGCGCGAGGGGGAAGGCGACGACGCCCGCCGCTGACGCGGTATTGACGATCGATCCGCCGCCGGACTGCAGCATGGCAATGATCTCATACTTCATGCAGAAGAAAGTGCCGGTAAGGTTGATGTCGATGTTGCGCTGCCAGATCTCGGTTGGCAACTCGTGGAGAGGGATGCTGAGCTGCGCTATAGCGGCATTATTGAACGCGCCGTCGAGGCCGCCATAAGTCTCCGTTGCCGCGTCGATCATCGCGCGTACTTCATTCTCATTCGCTATGTCGGCCTTGATGAACTTGGCGGTGCCGCCCGCTTCGATGATCTCGCGCTCAGCCTTGGTGCCGCTTTCGACGTTCACGTCGGAAAGCAGAACTTTCGCACCCGCCTTGGCCATCAGTTGCGCAGCGACGTGCCCAATGCCGCTTCCCGCGCCGGTTACTATGATCACCTTTCCCTTCAACATCTATCACTCCTGCTTTCCAATTATCTTGCGCAATTCCTGCTTGAGGACCTTGCCCGACGAGTTGCGTGGCAGCGCTTCGACCAGCCGAAGCTCACTCGGCAACTTGTAGCGCGCGAGGTGTTCGCCGGCAAAAGAGCGCAGCGCGCCTTGAGGGTGAGTCTTTGTCCCGGCTTGGTCGCGACGAAGGCGACGACCCGTTCGCCCCATTGCTCGTCGGGCGCACCGACGACGGCGACTTCGAGGATGGCGGGATGCGCGAAG
>JANPMU010000357.1:0-12433 GCA_031427095.1 Sphingomonas sp. | reverse complement strand
GTGGACGGTCAGGCTCATTCTATTCCCATCGCGCCAGGCAAGACCGGCGCTCACTCAATCGCCAATGCGCGGCGTGAAGCGCTGATGCTGGCTATCCTGGTCGGTGCGGTGTTGCTGTTGATGTGGAACAGTGGCGCGTTGTTCCATCAGATCACATTCGCGCGCCAAGAGCGCTTCGGCGAAGGCCTGAGGATCGCCGCAACCGCACTGACGCTGAGCGTTGCGCTGACCCTGTTCGGCTGGCGGCGCTACGTCGATCTGCAGCATGAAGCGCAGTTGCGCGCGGATAGTGAGATGCGCGCCGCAGTGATCGCGGAGACCGACGCGCTGACCGGGCTTCATAATCGCAAGGGCTTCGCCGATTATGGTCGGCGCTTGTGTGCGAGTGGTGCGGAGCGCGGCGAACAGCTCGTCATCCTGTCGATCCAGATGCACCGCTACAAGGCGATCAATGATCGCCACGGCTATGAGGTCGGGGACGAACTGCTGCGCCTGATCGCCGAGGCGACCCGGACTTCGGTCCCGGCCGAGGCGGTCATCGCGCGGCTCAGCGGGGACGAGTTCGCGGTGGCGCTGGCGCTGTCCGACGGCGAGCTTGACCAGGCGGAGACGGCGGGCGAGGCGATCCTGATCGCGATCACCCGACCGTTCGAAATCGACCAAAAGATGATCCAGGTCGGGGCGTTCGTCGGCATCGCGTCGCACAACGCGGCCAACACGCGCGTGCCCGACCTGTTACGCCGGGCCGACATCGCGCTCGACCATGCCAAGAGCGGCCGGACCGCGCGCCCGGTGTGGTTCGATGCCGGGATGGAACGCGCTTTGGTTGCGCATAGCCAGATCGAGCAAGGCGTCCGCTTCGGGCTTGAGCATGAGCAGTTCACGCCGTTTTTCGAACCGCAGGTCGACCTTGCGACCGGATCAATCACCGGGTTCGAAGCACTTGCGCGGTGGAACCATCCCCTGAGCGGGATCATCGGCCCCGATGTGTTCATCCCGATCGCCGAGGAAATCGGCGTGATCGGGCGCCTGTCGGAACAGATCATGCGCGCGGCGATGACCGAGGGTGCGAAGTGGGATCCGGCGATCAGCCTTTCGGTCAATATCTCGCCCACTCAGCTCGCCGATTCCTGGCTTGCCCAGAAAATCGTGCGGTTGCTGACCGAGACCGGATTTCCGGCCGAACGGCTGGTGGTGGAGATCACCGAAAGTTCATTGTTCGCCGATCTGGAGCTTGCCCGCTCGATCGTCACCAGCCTCAAGAACCAGGGGATTCGGCTGGCGCTCGACGACTTCGGCAGCGGCTTTTCATCCTTGTCGCATCTGCGTTCACTGCCGTTCGACGTGATCAAGATCGACCGCAGCTTCGTCGCCAGCATTCACCGCGATCGCGAAAGTGCCGCCATCGTTCGCGCGGTGACGACGCTGGCCAACGCTATCGGTGTGCCGGTGACGGTCGAAGGGATCGAGAATGCCGAAACCCATGATGCGGTCATCGGCTTTGGCTGTTCGACCGGACAGGGCTGGTATTTCGGTAAGCCGATGACCGCTGACCAGGCGGCGCAACTGCTTGATGGCCGCGACCGCGCTCCAATCCATATCCTGCCCCGCGCCAGCGCCGGATAATCCTTCCGAATGATGCTCAATGGCTTCGCGTCCCGCTGTGGGACGGCGCGATCGCTCGGCCAAACATGGGCGTTGAAAGCATGGTAAAAACTTCGTTAAGATCTTTCGCATGCGCAACCCGCCTTTGGTCACTGCCGTCGATCCGCGCTTGTTCGGGCGCCGCGTCAAATTCGTGCCGGACGGCGCGGCGGGCACAATCGGCTCGCCCCTGAGCGCGGACCTGCGCTTGTTTGCGATGACCTTTGTCGCGGGCTTTCTGTTCGTCTCGATCTTTTTGGGCTGACGCTTCGAGTCTGTTTCAGTGAGACGCCACCGGCCCGCACCCCCCCCCGGCCCCCCATAGCATATTCTGACCGGGAGGCCGGGTGGGGGAGCGGGCCGGTGCCGCACCAGCGAAGCTGAAACAGTTTCTAGTCGCAGGCGAGGTGGAGCTTCCATCCGAGCCAGGCGGCGAGCACGCTGGCGACGGCGACGATCAGCAGGCTGTCCGCAACAGTCATCCCCAGGAACACGGCCAGCGACAGCAGCAGCGTTGCGAACACCATCAGCCCGGAATTGACGATATTGTTGGCAGCGATGGTCCGCGCGGTTTCGGACTTCGGAACGGTGGTCGTGAGGAAGGCGTAAAGCGGGACGACGAACATCCCCCCGGCAATCGCCACTCCGAGCAGGTCGAGGGGGATGAGATAGCCGTCGGGTAAGGCCAGGAACGCGGCGATGTCGCGCAGTTCCGGTTCGGTCGATGGCCAGCCCTTCACCCGGCGGAACAGATCGAGCACGAAAAAGCCCATGCCGAGCGCTGCGGACGGGGCGTATCGCGCCGACACATGGCCCTTGAGCAACCGGTTGACCGCGACCGAACCGATCGCGACCCCGACCGAGAAAATGGCCAGGAACAGGGTCGCGACCTGCTGGTCGGCGCCGAGACTATTCTTGACCAGGGGCGGGAATTGGGCGGCGAGCACGGCGCCCATCGCCCAGAAGAAACTAATCGCGAGGATGGCGAGAAACAGCCGCGGGATATGCATGGTCGCGTTGACCAGCCTGATCGAGGCGCGGACGATGTGCCAGTCCATTGTCCAGGGCGGGACACTGCGTTCAGGCGGGGCGGGGGGCACCTGGCCCCCGACAATTCGCCCGACCACCGCGACGGCGATGACCGCGAACGCGGCATATTCGGCATGATAGCTGCCGTCGGGTCGCTGGAGCACCAGGATTCCACCGAGCAGCGTCCCACCAAGAATGCCGATATAGGTTCCGGCTTCGACCAGCCCGGTCCCTCCAAGCACTTCATCCTCGTGGAGATGCTGTGGCAGGATCGCGTATTTGATCGGGCCAAAGAAGGTCGAATGCACCCCCATCGCGCACAAGGCGAGCAGCAGCAGCGGGACATTATAGAGCAGCAGGCCGGCCGCGCCCGCGAGCATGATGAGGATTTCGGCAGTTTTGACGATTCGAACGATTCGCGCCTTGTCGGTCGAATCGGCAAGCTGGCCGGCCAGCGCGGAAAAAAGGAAGAAGGGCAGGATGAACAGCCCGCCGGCAACCGCGCTGAACATCGCTTCATGGGTCGCGTCGCGATAGATTCCGTAGATCACCAGCAGGACCATCGACGTGCGGAACAGATTGTCGTTGAACGCACCGAGGAACTGGGTCGCGAAGATCGGCAGGAACCGTCGGCGTAGCAACAAGCGGGGCGAGGCTTCCATCGGACGCGACCATAGCCGCTGGAATCGCCGCGGCAAATCGACATCATTGTCCCGATTGGCGAAGCGCGCCGGCTCGGCTAGACCCGCAAGCGCATGCTGACCCTGCCCAATCTCCTGACGCTGTCGCGGATCCTGGCGGTCCCGATCCTGGTGTTCCTGCTGTGGCGCCCGAGCCCGGTCGATTATGCGATCATCTTTGTCCTGTATTGCGTGGTCGGCATGACCGATTATCTCGACGGCTATCTTGCCCGCGCGCACGGGCAGATCTCGCGCCTTGGCCAGTTCCTCGATCCGATCGCCGACAAGATCATGGTTGCCGCTGTGATCGTGATGCTGGTGTCAAGCCGCAAGATGAGCGGCGAGCCGGTAATCCATGGCCTGCACATCGTCCCCGCGCTGATCATCCTCCTGCGCGAGATCATCGTTTCCGGATTGCGCGAATTCCTCGCCGGGTTGCAGGTTTCGGTGCCGGTCAGTCAGTTGGCGAAGTGGAAAACGACCCTGCAACTGGTCGCGCTCGGCGCCTTGATCCTGGGCGGCGCGGTTCCGCACACGGGCTGGGTGCACGATGTCGGCCTGGCCAGCCTGTGGGCTGCGGCGGCGCTGACGCTGATCACCGGCTATGACTATCTGCGCTCCGGCGTGCGTCACATGGACTGATCGCTTTTTCTGGTCCTGTCGCCCAAGTTCAATTGTTTCTATCACCTGGTGCGGTGGCCTGCACAAAGCGAAAGCAAATCGAGCGAAACGGCGCCAATCGTCTTACGCTCAATACGACGGCCGGTGCGCCGGTCGCGGCTATCGTGTAAATATTGCACATATTGTGCGATCGACCGGACACCATGATCGGTTCCGCTCATCGTTAACGGGGTCAATATTCGTTAACCCAAGGCCATTGTTGTTTCAGGTTCATGCAACTCTCGCCACACGGTCGCGTTATCACTTTCGAACAACCAAATGGAGAACTCCAATGCGGAGCATGATGCTGGCGCTCGCCGCCACGACCCTCGTCGTCCCGGTCGCTGTCCCGGCCCCGGCCTTTGCCCATAATAACAATTATCACGGCAAGACCTGGCGCGATTCACAGGGTCGCCTGCGGTGCAAGCGGTCGAACGGAACCACCGGCCTGATCGTCGGCGCCGCCGGCGGTGCCTTGATCGGCCGCGCCATCGACACCGGCGGGTCGCGTGCCACGGGGACTATCCTCGGCGCTGCTGGCGGCGCACTTCTCGGCCGCGAAATTGAGCGGAGCCGCAGCACTCGTCGCTGCCGCTAGGCCTTCCTCTTACGGTCGGTGCTCGCCTGTCCCCCCTGTGCAAGCACCGGCCGTATCCCTTTATCGAGCTGACCGGCCCGGTCGATCAGTCCGCAACCAGCCGCATCAGCCGGCGCTCAAGCGGGGCCAGCACACCGCTCAATTCATGTCCCCGCCTGAGCACCGCACCATGTTCGGTAATCAGCGCAAACGCCCCTTGCCGCAGTCGTAGCGAGGGGCGTTTCTCGATCCGGATTTCGGGCCGCTCGGCGGTCCGGCGAAAGGCGGCGAACATTGCCACCTCGGGGTTGAAGCTCAACGCATAGTCGCGCCAATGTCCGGCCGACACCATTCGCCCATACAGATCGAGAATGCGCATCAGTTCGGCACGGTCGAAGCTGGCTACGGCGCGCCGGTCCCGATGGGTCGGGAACGGCGCGATCACGCTCAAGCGCGTTTGCTCCGGACCGGCTGGGCCGAGTCACGCAATTCGGCTATTTCGGCACGAAGCGCGGCGAGATCGCTTTCGAGCTGGTCGATCCGCGGCGTGCCCGGCTCGCACGACTTCTCGCCGCATACGGTGCCATAAGGAACGAACCCCGGGCCATATTGCCCGGCATCGCCGATCACCGCTCTGGCCGGAATGCCGACCATCGTCGCCCCTGGCTCAACGTCCCTGGTAACCACCGCATTGGCGCCGACCCGCGCCCCCGCGCCGACAATGATCGGCCCGAGAACCTGCGCGCCGGATCCGATCACCACACCGCTCATCAAGGTCGGATGGCGCTTGCCGGCTACCCCGCCTGAAGGGTTGGTCCCGCCCAGCGTGACATTCTGGTAAATCGTCACATCGTCGCCGATCTCGGCGGTTTCGCCGATCACGGTGAAGCCATGGTCGATGAAGAAATTGCGCCCGATCACCGCGCCGGGGTGGATGTCGATCGCCGTCAGCCCGCGCGCGAGGTGATTGACGAAGCGCGCGAGGAAATACAGCCGCCCGCCGAACAGCCAGTGCGCGACGCGATGGAAAGCCAGCGCCCACACGCCGGGGTACAACAGGATTTCCCAGCGCGATCGCGCCGCCGGATCGCGCGACTTGATCGAGTCGAGATAATCAATAACAGCCGATTTCAAAACCGCGCTCCACTGCTTGCCTGACCCCTTATGTAGGTCGTCGCCGGGCTGAAAGCCAGCCGGAACGCCTTTTCCACGCGCTCAAGACGCTTGCGGCGCGGCTCCGCGCACGGCACAGGGCTCCACCGCACTGGGTTGGAGGCACGCCATTCTTACGACAATTCTTGCCGATCCGGGTGCGCTGCTGATCTTTGTCCTGATCGGCTTTGCCGCGCAACTGGTCGACGGCGCGCTTGGCATGGCGTTCGGAACGATCAGCTCGACCCTGCTGGTCAGCATGGGGGTTCCGCCGGCGATGGCTTCGGCCGGAGTGCACACCGTCGAAAGCTTCACCACTGCCGTGTCGGGGATCAGCCATATCGCCCATCGCAACGTCAACTGGCGGCTGTTCGCGCGAATCGTCATTCCGGGAATTATCGGCGGCATTTTGGGTGCCTATGTCCTGACCCAGATTAGCGCGGACACGGCGCGCCCGATCGTCCTTTTCTACCTCCTGTCGATCGGTCTGTACCTGTTGTGGCGCGGCGCGATGCATCGCCACACCGAGCGCGAGCCCCGAATCATCGAGCCGTTGGGATTGGCCGGCGGATTTCTCGACGCAGCGGGCGGCGGCGGTTGGGGACCGATCGTCACCTCGAACCTTTTGGTTCAGGGTGCAACGCCGCGAACCACCATCGGAACGGTCAACACGGCCGAATTTTTCGTAACCGTGACGATATCGGCAACCTTCATCTTCGCGCTTGGGTTCGAAGCCTTCACCACAGCCACCATCGGCCTGCTCATCGGCGGGGTCCTGGCGGCGCCGATCGGCGCGCTGGTCGCAAAGCGAATCGCCGCCGACAAGCTTCTCGTAATGGTCGGAATCGTCCTCAGCGTGATTAGCAGCCTGGGCCTGTGGAAGCTGTTCGGCTAGGATTTTTCCTTGGGACGCGAGTGGCGCACCATGGTTATAAGACGGCATTCAGCGGATCGAACGTCCTGTGTGACGGGTTGATACGCGAAACCGAATTCAGGAGAGACGATATGGCCAAGGCAAAGACGACCAAAAAGGACGCCGCCAAGACAAAGAAGAAGCCAAGCGGCGTAAAGAGCGCGGCGACCAAGATTCGCGCCAAGGCGAGCAAGGCCGGCCACAAGGGCTATGACGCGCTGGCCAAGCTGGTCGATCATCCGTTGATCGCCGACCTGCTGGCGGTCGGCGCGATGGCTGCAGTCGTCGCGATCGCCGGTGACAAGTCGGGCAACAAGGCCGGCGTGGTGTCACGGACCACGAGCAAGGCGGTCAAGGCCGCCGGGACCGCTGCCGCCGCCGCGATCGGCAAGCGCTTGCTCGACGAGTTCAGCGACTCCAAGAAAGCCGCCAAGAAAAGCTAGACGGGCCGCCGGATCAGGGTGATTCGGGCGCGCGAGCTGTCGCGCTCGGCTTCAATCGCCCATTCGCCGGGATCAACCGGGTCGCCGCGGTTGGTTTCGATCGCGAGCCAGCCGCCCGGGGCAAGCCAGCCAGCCCTGGCGATCGCTCGAACCACCGTGCTGCCCGAGCCAATCGCGTACGGCGGGTCGGCGAAGATCAAGTCGAACGGCTGCTCCCGCGGCAGGCTCACCGCCGATGTCGCGCGGACGATCGCCTGATCGCGCGTGCCCAATTTGGCAAGATTGGCTTCGATCGCAAGGATCGCGTCGCGATCAGTCTCGACGAAGGTCGCCGACGCCGCGCCGCGCGACAAGGCTTCGATCCCGAGCGCGCCGCTGCCCGCGTAGAGATCGGCGACGCGCAGACCCTCAAGCTCGCCGACCCGGCTGAACAGCATCGAGAATAAGGTGCCGCGCGTGCGGTCGGCGGTCGGCCGCGTGACATCGCCTTTGGGCGCGACCAGCGGTCGTCCGCGCCACTTGCCCGAAATGATCCTCATTTGAGGGTTCGGCGGAACGCCCCGACGTCGGACCCATCGACTTCGGCGATGTCATTGATGCCGAGTCCTTCGAGCGTGAACGGGCCATAAGCGGTGCGGATCAGCCGCGAAACCTGCAGTCCGAGGTAAGCAAGGACGTTGCGAACCTCGCGATTCTTGCCCTCGGCCAGGCTCATCTCGATCCAGCAATTGCGCCCGGTGCGCCGTTCAAGATTGGCGTCGATCGCGCCGTAGCGAACGCCTTCGATGGTCACGCCTTCGATCAGATCCTCGAGCGCGGCCTGGCTGACGTCGCCGAATGCGCGCGCGCGATATTGGCGGACCACGCCGGTCTTTGGCAGTTCGAGCGTGCGCTTCAATTCGCCGTCATTGGTCAGCAGCAGCAGGCCCTCGGTCATGAAATCAAGCCGCCCGACGGGGATCAGCCGCGGCAGCCCGTTCGGCAATTTGTCATAGATCGTCGGGCGGCCCTTGGGGTCGCGCGCGGCGGTCAGGCTGGCTTGCGGTTTGTAATAACGGAACAGGCGCGGGGCGGTCGGCGCCTCGACCGGCTTGCCGTCCACGGTGACCTGGCGCAGGTCGCTCAGCAGGGTCGCGGGGGTTGTCAGCACCTTGCCGTCGAGCGCCACGCGGCCATCCTCGATCATCCGTTCGACATCGCGGCGCGAGGCGACTCCGGCGCGGGCGAGGAGCTTGGCGATGCGCTGCTCACCGGCTTCGCGCGGCAGGGTTCGTGATTCGCGCTTGCCTTGCGGCACTGGATCGCGCTTTGTTCGTTGCGGAGGCACAGATTGGTTTCCTTCAGGAGCGACGATGCTGTTCAGCAAGGCCAAGCGTGTCGTCAAGCGGATCCTGATCGTCGAGGATGAGGCGCTGGTCGCGTTCGACAATGAAACCATGCTCGCCGAGGAAGGCTATGAGGTCGTCGCGACGCTCGATAAATATGCCGATGCGATCGAAACGCTTGATCGTGAACAGGTCGATCTCATCTTGTGCGACGTACGATTGCACGGCGACCGGACCGGGATCGACCTTGCCAAAGAAGCGTGCAAGCGCGGCATCCCGGTGATGTTCGCAACCGGCAACGTGCCACCCGACGCCGCGAGCATGGCCATCGGCTGTCTGCTCAAGCCGTATAATCCGCTGACGCTCAAGGCCGCGCTTGAAAGCGTCAATCGGCATCTGGCGGGCAAGCGGCCCAAACCGCCCAAGGGCATGATCATTTATCCGCGCCCGCCCGCGCCATCGGAAGATCAGTCGGCGACCTGATCGAGCGAGGTTTCGACCTGGCGGTGGAATTGCGCGATACCGTTTTCCAGCGTGCCAAGCGTGATGTGGTCGAGCAACCCGGACTCAAGCCCGCGCTGACCGAGCGCTGCAGCGTGAAAATCCTCCGCGCCGAACGTGCCACCGTCGAGCAGGTCCCAGCTGCGCTGCCAATGCGCCTCGGCCTCGTTGGTCGCGGGTGCTTCGGCGATCAGCATGATGTCTTCGACCAGACATTGTCCGACCGATTGCGGCATGACGATCAGCAGATTGATGTAATCGGGACTGACGATCACCACCGCCGACGGGTAGAGCTGATAGGTATAGGTCACCGCCCGGCGCAGCGCGCCCCAATCGTCGAAGTCGACCTTGGCGAGATAGTCGGCGCGGCCGACCGCGGCGCGCTGGTGTGGCCCGATCTTGTCGGCGGCGGTGATTCCGTCGGCGAAGAAATTGGCGATGGTGGCGGCGTGCAGCCGCTGGACATGATAGCTTTCGAGGAAGGCGTCGATCACCAGCTTCCAGTTTGCCGCGACCTCATGGGTCTTGCGCCGATAGAGGTGGAGCCCGGCCAGACCGAACGCATCCATGTCGGGGCCAAGCGCGGCGGCGTGCGCGAAATCGGCCTGGCGCGACTTGGCGAACCAGATCAGTCCGCCCGCTTCGAGCGCCGGAAATTCGATCAGCCCGTGCTCGGCCTTGTCGAAATCGGGAAAGCAGTCGGCGCGGGGCAAGCCGGTCAGCGCTCCGCCCGAGCCATAAGCCCAGGCATGATAGGGACAGATGATCCGCTTGGCCGGGACGACATGGTCGCCATCAAGCAACCGCGTGCCGCGATGACGGCAGACATTGGCGAAAACATGGGCGCGGCCGTCATTGTCGCGGGTGATGATCAGCGGCGTGCCATACCCGTCGTGAGGCACCGCCATGTTCCGCTTCGGCAACATCGCCGATGGCGCAAGCAGCAACGGCATCGCATCGAACAAGGCGCGTTGCTCGCGCTGGTAACGGGCGGGGTCGGTATAGAGCGAGGTCGGTAGCCGGACGATCGCATCGCCCATCGCCGCCTCGCCCCGCGCGAGGGCGTTGGCGAGGGCGCGCTGGCCGGGAGTCGGACTGAGCGGGGTGCGGGCAATGTCCATAGGCGAAGAATGCTGCGCCAAGTTAATATCGCTTGCAAGGGCGAACCGAACCGCTTTGTCGCCAAAGGGAAACGTCCCCCCTTTTACGGCGCGCAGTCGCTGCTAGGCTTGCGCGCAAACGTGTGGCGGGGAGAGTGAAATGGCGACGACGGCAATCGGCGAACGACCGAAGGGTTTGCGTCTTCTTGGCTCGGCATTGAAGAGTCGCAAAACCGCCATCATGCTGGTGTTCGGCTTTTCCGCTGGGCTACCTTACACATTGTTGATCGGGACGCTCAACGCCTGGCTCGGCGAATGGCAGATCAACCTAGCGACGATCGGTGTCTTGTCGTGGATCGGCCTGGCCTATGCCTTCAAATTCCTGTGGTCGCCGCTGGTCGATCGCGTCCGCCTGCCCGGGCTCGAGCGGCTCGGCCGGCGGCGAAGCTGGCTGCTGGTTTGCCAAGTGCTGCTGACCGGCACCTTTTTCGCGCTATCGGTATCCGACCCGCGGTTGCAGCTCGGCTGGTTCGCGCTGGTCGCGGTGATCGGTGCATTCGCGTCGGCCACGCAAGACGTTGTCATTGATGCGTGGCGCATCGATGTCGCGGACGAGCAAGCACCGGTGGAAATCCTCTCGTCGATCTATCAATTCGGATTCCGCATCGCCGCTTTGATCGGTGGCGCTCTGGCGCTGGTCCTGTCCGAACGGGTGAGTTGGCCGATGGTCTATGCGATCATGGGCGGGTTCATGGCGCTGACCATCATCGCGACCCTGCTCGCCCCCGATACGCCCCGAACCGCCGAGGAAGGCGGACAGGGCGCATTGCGGAAGGCGGGTGCCATCGATCCGAAGTGGCGAGCGATCGGACTGGCGATTGTTGGCGCGGGATGGGCCTGGGCGATCTGGACGGTCGGCGCGTTCATGGTTCGGGTGCTGTCCGCCACGCCGAATGACCCCAATCCTCTTTCGGTCGGGGACTTCACTAAAACAATGGGTCCGCTGATCGTCGCGGCGACGGTGATCCTGCCGGCGATCGTCGCCGCCGTGTTCAACTGGATCAAGCAACGCGGCGAGCATGTCCTGCAAAGCGATGCCCCGGTCCCGAGCGCCAGCGGGCGGGCGGCCGACCATGCTTTTTCGGCGCTGATTTCGCCGCTGTCCGAACTGGTGGGACGGATCGGATGGGGCGTGATTATCGTCATCGGCCTGATCCTCAGCTACCGGATTACTGACAATATCTGGGGAGCGTTTGCTTTCCCATTTTATCTGCAGGAGCTGAAATACACCGGCGACGAGGTCGCGTTCGCGTCCAAGATATTCGGCGTGTTCATGACGATGGCGGGGATCGCGATCGGCGGGATCCTGTTCGCAACCGTGGGCCGGATGCCAACACTGATGGTCGGCGCGATCGTCGCCGCTGCGAGCAACCTCCTTTATGCAGATCTCGCCTCGGGTGCGGTTGCGATCGACACGTTTGCCCGCACCTTCGCGCTGGACTCGTTTGGCCCGGATCTGAGAATGGTGCGACTGCTGATTGCAATTTCGGGAGAGAATATCGCTGGCGGGCTCGCAGGTGCGGCCTTCGTTGCCTATCTCTCATCGATCACGTCGCGCGAATTCAGCGCGGTGCAATATGCGCTGTTGTCATCGCTTACCTTTCTTGTGGGATCGCTAGGGCGAGCGGCGATCGGCGAAGCAATCGACAGCATCGGTTATGCGCCAGTGTTCCGTTTCACGGCGTTGATCGGGTTGATCGCGGTGGCCTTCGTCGCGGTGGAATGGATGCGCACCGTGTGGAACGATCGGCGGCAAAACGACGGTGGCGATCAGTCCGGCAATGACCCGTTGAGCGAGAGCGCCACCCCCGCAAGGTAAAGCGACCCTGCGATCAGGCGCGGGGCGGGCAGCGGCTCCAGCGCGTCCACAAGATCGGTCGCGGCGCGGCCGCCGAAGCGTGTCGCGAGCGCCTGCGGATCATGCGCCTCATGGTCGGGAATCGGCACGAATGTCAGCGAGCGCGCATGCGGGCGGAGCAGCGCGATGATCGCTCCCGCATCCTTGCCCGCGAGGATGCCGAGGACGAGGTGCATCGGCCCCTGTTCCGCCAACAGCGCGGCGAGCGCCGCCGCCGCGTCGGGGTTGTGCGCGCCGTCGAGCCAGGTTTCGATGCCGTTCGTCAGCGGGCCGTCGGGGAGGCGCTGGAAGCGGGCGGGCCAAGTGGCGGTTGCGAGTCCAGCCGCGAACTCGGCTGGCGACACGGCCAGCACCGATTGCGCGGCGAGCATCTGCCAGGCGAGGTTGGCGTTGCGAACCTGGTGCACGCCGGGGAGTGCCGGGCGGAGGGTCGGGTCGAGGGTCCAGTCGCGGGCTTCGAGGAGCAGCGCCGCGCCGTTTTTGGAGGCCAC
>JANPMU010000356.1:0-13858 GCA_031427095.1 Sphingomonas sp. | reverse complement strand
TTGTCGCGATAGACGTCGAGACCGCCGACATAGGGCATGAAGATGCGCGGCTTGCCGGGAACGTTGGCGCCGAGATACCATGAGTTCGCCTTGATCATCAGCGTGTGGGCGGCGAGGTCATAGACGTCGCGCATCCACTGGGCCTCCGCGCCGGCATCGGCTTCGACCGTCCGCACGCAATGCCTATCCATATAGTCGAACAGGGCGCCGAGCCACTCGACATGCTGCTCGATCGACGCAATGACGTTGCTCAGCACCGACGGGCTGCCGGGGCCAGTGATCGTGAACAGATTCGGGAACCCCTCGACGGCAATTCCCAGGTACGACAGCGGGCCGTCGCGCCACTTGTCGCGCAACGACCGGCCATCACGGCCGCGAATGTCGATCGCGAGCAAGGCGCCAGTCATCGCATCGAAGCCGGTGGCGAGTACGAGCGTGTCGAGCGGGTAATGGCGCTCGCGCGTCTTGATGCCGTCGGCCACCACCCGCACGATCGGATCGGTCAGGACGTCGACGAGGACGACATTGTCGCGGTTGAATGTCTTGTAATAGTCGGTGTCGAGGCAAATGCGCCGGCCGCCGAGCGGATCGCCGCGCGGCTTCAGCGCCTCGGCCGTAGCGGGATCGTCAACCGCCTCGTCAATCTTGTCGTGGATCAGGCGCGCAACTTCCTCGTTCGCGGCTTCGTCGACCAGCAAATCGCCAAATACGCCAAACAGGTCGAGCCCGCCGCGCTGCCACGCCTGATCGAACTGGTCGTGGCGTTCGTCGTCGGCATAGCTGAACGTTGCGCGATCCGTGAGCGGCCGGAGATGACCCGCTGGGTGGCGTCGTGCCGCCGCGCGGCGATCGGGATAATTTGCCTTGATCTCTTCGAGCGTGTCGCGCGGCAGCGTTGCATTTCTCGCCGGCAGGGTGAAGCTGGGCGTGCGCTGGAAGACGAGCAGCCGTTGGGCATCCTCCGCGATCTGGGGGGCGACCTGAATTCCCGACGACCCGGTACCGATCAGGCCGACGACTTTGCCCGCGAAGTCAACTTCCTCCTGCGGCCAGCGCGACGTGAAATAGACCGGCCCTTCGAAATCCTTCAGGCCCGGGATGTCGGGCTCCTTGGGAATGGACAGGCAGCCGGTCGCCATAATGCAGCTAGCGGCAGTAAGGCGCTCGCCCTTGCTGGTCGTGACCGTCCAGCTGGCCTTTTCGTCGTCATAGACCAATGATTCGACGCGCGTGTCGAACTCGATATCGCGCTTGAGATCGAGCTTGTCGGCGACGAATTTCGCGTAGCCCAAAATCTCCGGCTGGGCGGCATATTTCTCGGTCCAGTTCCATTCCTGCTGGATCTCGTCCGAAAAGGAAAAGGAATAGTCGACGCTGACTACGTCGCAGCGCGCGCCTGGGTAGCGGTTCCAGTACCAAGTCCCGCCGACATCGCTCGCCGCCTCGATGACACGCGCACGCTTCCCCCGCTGACGAAGCATGTGCAGCGTGTACAGGCCGGCGAATCCGGCCCCCACGATCACCGCATCGTAGGTCTCGCCGTCGATCCCCGCCGCTTCGGTCATGATTATTGCGACTCGCTCTTTTCGTCGGAGAAGATTTCGAGGAAGGCGGGGTCGACGTTCTGTGTGCCTTTCTCGGCGGTGTACTGGTCGATCTTCGCGCCCACTGCCGACTTCATCGCCGCCGCGAAGCGGTCGTGATTGTCGCGCAGGAACTGTTCGGACTCGACGCGGTTGACGTTGATCCGGTTGACCTGCGGCGCGACGTAACGCGCGAACAGTTCATAGGAGCGCTTGGTCGCGGCGGTATCCGCCCAGTTGCCCGACAAGTGGAGGAAGGCGCCGAACCCGCCTGACTTCTCGATCATCCGCTCGATCTGGGCAGCGGCGTCATCGGGGGTGCCGATGATCGCGAACCCGGACTCGATCATCGCGTCGATCGGATCGACCCCGTCCGGGGCCAGAGGAAGCGTCGCCACATGGCGATAATAATCGACCCAGCGGTGGAAGCCCCACTGGACATCCTTGCGCGCCTGCTCGCGGGTCTCGGCGATGTGCATGGGGCCGACCAACCGCCACTTCGAGCGGTCGACCGTCTGGCCATGATCGCGCGCCGTTTCCTCCGCGATCGCCCAGTTGGCGGCGAGAGCATTGAACCCGGCGATCGACGTCGCGCCCAGTGAAAGCAGGCCCATTCCGAAACGCCCGGCAATCCGCGAACCGGTCGGCGATACCTGGCTGGCGACGGCCATTTCGACGCCTTCCTCCTTGTAGGACAGGAACTGCAGCCGCGCGTCCTGAAGCGTGAACCAGTCGGTCTTCATCGTCACCGTCTCGCCGTTGAGCAGTCGGGTAATCGGCTCGATCGATTCTTCGAGCAGGTCTCGCACGCGCGCGGTCTCGATCCCGAGCATGTGCGCGTCCGACGGCAGCGACCCGGGGCCCATGCCGAACATCAACCGGCCGCGGGTGATGTGGTCCAGATATCGGATCCGCTCGGCGACCATATACGGGTGGTGATAGGGGGTCGACACGACGCCGGTACCAAAGCGGATATGCTTGGTCCGCTGCGCCGCCGCCGCGATGAAGATTTCCGGGCTGCCGTGGATCTCCCAGCCGCCCGAATGATGTTCACCGATCCACGCCTCGGCATAGCCAAGGTCGTCGAGCAGTTCCATCAGCTCGAGGTCCCGCCCGATCGCCAGCGTCGGATCCTCGGTGGTCGGATGCATCGGCGGCATGAACACGCCGAAGCGTAACCGGGGGCGGGGCGTGGGCCGGCCATTGTTGGTCATCGACTGCTCTCCTGTGTCTTGTTCGAAGTGCTGGCCCGATCAGCCGTAAGGTTTTCCGAACGGTGCCGGGGCGGTCTCGTTGAGCGAAATCCAGACGCTTTTGGTCTGCAGATATTCGCGGATCGCCTCGACCCCATTTTCGCGCCCGAGGCCGCTGTGCTTGTAGCCGCCGAATGGCGACATGAAGCTCACCACCCGGTAGGAATTGACGTAGACCGACCCCGCCTCGAGACGGTGCGAGACGCGGATCGCGCGGCGCATGTTTTCGGTCCAAACACCCGCGCCGAGACCGAAATCGCTGTCGTTGGCGATTGCGATCGCCTCTTCCTCGTCCTTGAACTTGATGCATGACATGACTGGGCCGAAAATTTCTTCGCGCGCGATCCGCATGTCGTTGGTGACATCGCCGAGGATCGTCGGTTCGATGAAATAGCCGCCTTCCAACCCCGGCCGGCGGGACGCTTCCCCGCCGAGCAGCACGCTGGCCCCTTCTTCGCGTGCAAGGCTGATATAGCCCATCACCTTGTCGAAGTGAGCGCGGCAACCCATCGGTCCCATCTCGGTCGCGGGGTCGAGCGGATCGCCGAGCCGCGCCGCCGAGGTATGCGCGATCAGTTTCTCGATGAAGGCGTCGAAAATGCTTTCCTGGACGAGGACGCGCGAGCAGGCGATGCACGCTTGGCCCGAAGTGTTGAACATCCCCAGCACGCTGCCCTTGGCGGCATTTTCGAGGTTGGCGTCCTCGAACACGATGTTGGGCGACTTGCCGCCGAGTTCGAGCGTGACCGGTTTGAAGTCGCGCGCGGCGGTCTGGTAGATCGCGCGCCCGGCGGCATCACCGCCCGTGAAGGCGATCTTGCGCACCTTGGGATGGGTGACTAGCGCCTCGCCGACTTCCGAACCGGTGCCGGTGACGACGTTGACCACCCCGTCCGGAAAGCCAGCTTCGGTAAAGAGAGCGGCGAGTTCGAGCGTCGCGACCGACGCGACCTCGTGCGGTTTGAGGACGAACGTGTTGCCCGCAGCGAGGCCCGGCGCAAGCTTCCACACCACCAGCAGGAGCGGGCTGTTCCACGGCGTGATCGCCGCGACGACGCCATAGGGTTCGTGGCGGGTATAGTTGAAATAATCGCTTTTCTCGATCGGTGGGACGGCGCCTTCGATCTTGTCCGCCAGCCCGGCGAAATAGCGGAAATAGTCGGCAAGGTAAGCGACGATGCCCAGCATGTCCGACAAGGTCCGCCCATTGTCGTAAGATTCAAGATGCGCGAGCCGGTCGACATTGGCTTCGAGCAGATCGCCCATTTTCCATAAAAGCTTGCCGCGCGCCGTGGCGCTGAGCTTTCGCCAGGGGCCGGTTTCGAACGCTGCGGACGCTGCCGCCACCGCCTTTTCCACGTCCTCGGGGCCGCTCCGTGCGATCGACGCCCAAGGCTTGCGCGTGAAGGGGTTCTCGGTGTCGAGCGACTGCCCGCCAGCCGGCGGACTCCACTTGCCGTTTATGAAGTTGGCATATTGTTTCATCCGGCGCCCGAGACCCTCAACGCTGCAGGGGACATCACTGTGCCCCGTCTTATGGAAAATAGCATGATCAGGCTACGCAATCCGACGCTAAACGGGCAAGTAGATTTATTCTATAGATTGGTCAGTATTCCGGTCTAATGCGGGAGGCCTCCGCACGCTGGCGCCCCCGCTAGCCTGTCCGCGTGGCGATGACAGGTATGCTGAAAGCCGAAAGAAATCATTCATCAATTCCGCTTGTCGAAAGAGTAGCGACAGCGTTTCGTCTTCCCCCGAGTTGAAAGTGCTGCACAGGGAGCGGTTATGCGGTTTAAGGATAAGGTGGCATTGATCACGGGCGGCGCGTCTGGGATCGGTGCAGCAACCGCCCGCCTGATCGCGCGCGACGGCGGCTCCGTCATGCTCGCCGACCTTGGCGAGCAAGGCGGCGCCGACATGGTCGCCGAACTGGGCGCGGAGCGGGCCGCCTTCCGGGCGTGCGATGTCGCGGACATCGAACAAGTTGACGCGCTGGTTGCTGCGACGATGGAGCGTTTCGGCCGGATCGACATCCTGTTCAACAATGCCGGGGTCACCGGAATGGGCTCGACCACCGATACCGATCCCGATCTGTGGCGGCGGGTTTTGGAGGTCGACCTCTTCTCGGTGTTCTACTGCTGCCGGGCGGCAATCCCGCACATGCTCGCCACCGGCGGCGGGGCGATCGTCAACACGGCGTCGACTTCAGGAATGTTCGGCGACTTCGGAATGTCCTCGTACAACGCTGCCAAGGGCGGGCTGATCAACTATTCGCGCAACCTCGCGCTCGACTATGCGACCGCCGGGATTCGCGTGAACGTCATCTGTCCCGGCGTCACCGATACGCCGATGGTCGCGGGTGTCGCGCAGGTCCCGGGCCTCCTCGAGGCGTTCATCGCGCCCGTGCCGATGGCGCGCCTCGGCGCCCCCGAGGAAGTCGCCGAAGTCGTCGCCTTCCTTGCCTCCGACGCGGCCTCGTTCATGACCGGCGCGGTGGTGCCCGTCGATGGCGGCCTGACGGCGAGTTCGGGGCTTCCCAACCTCAATAAGTTCATGGAAGGGATCAAGGAACATTATGCTTGAGCCGATAGCGCGCGGGAGGCGACCTGCATGACAATCGATTATCAGCGGTTGCTCGACTGGCCCATCCCCGACGCGCGCCAGGATTATGGCGAACGCGATTGCATCCTTTACGCGCTCGGGCTGGGCTTTGGCAGCGATCCGCTCGACCCGCGCCACCTGCGCCATGTCTATGAGCGCGACCTGGAAGCATTTCCGTCGATGGCGCTCGTCCTGGCCGCAGGCCCGCGATGGGCGAGTGACCGGCGTGCGCTTCACCGGCCCGGTCTATCTCCGCGAGACGATCGAAACCGCCATCTGGAAGCAGGACGGACGCCTGGCGTTCCGCAGTCGCGCTCCCGCCTGCGAGGCGGTTGTGCTCGACCATGGCTGGGTTAGTCATGACTGAGGCCTTCACCCCGCAAAACTTCGTTTCGTCGACCGAAGAGATCATCGCCGAAGCCGCAAACGGGCGAATGACTGTGCTGATCGACGACGAGGATCGCGAAAATGAAGGCGACCTCGTTCTGCCTGCGCAGATGGTCACTCCCGACGCGGTCAATTTCATGGCCCGCTATGGGCGGGGCCTGATCTGCCTCGCGCTCGGCCGCGAACGCGCCGACGCGCTCGGGCTCGGACTGATGGGTGGCGATCAGAAAAGCCGCTTCGGAACCGCGTTCACCCAGTCGATCGAGGCGCGCGACGGTGTGACCACCGGAATCTCCGCCGCCGATCGCGCGCGGACCATCGCGGTCGCGATCGACAACAGCCGGGGGGCTGACCACATTGTCTCGCCAGGGCACATCTTCCCGTTGATCGCGCGCGACGGCGGCGTGCTCGTCCGTGCCGGTCATACCGAAGCGGCGGTCGACGTCGCTCGCCTCGCAGGCCTGAACCCTTCCGGCGTGATCTGCGAGATCATGAACGAGGATGGGACGATGGCGCGGCGCGACGATCTCGTCGCCTTTGCCCGGAAGCATTCGCTCAAGATCGGGACGATCCGCGACCTGATCGCCTATCGCCGCCGCTGGGACAATCACGTCGAACGGCGGGCGGAGCTGATCTTCGAGAGTCGCTGGGGCGGTGACTGGAACGGAATCGTCTTCTACAATCGGGCGACCGACTGCGAACAGGTCGCGCTGGTCAAGGGCCCGATCGATCCCGCCCGACCGACGATGGTCCGGATGCATCGCATGTCGCATTTCACCGACGTCTTCGGCGAAGTCTCGGGCCGCTCGACGCTGTTATCGGGCGCTATGGAGATGATCGCCGCCGAGGGCCGCGGCGTGATCGTCCTGGTCAATCGTCCGATGCACGGCGACCTGCTCAGCCGACTCGTTCAGGCGCGAGCGGCCGGCGCCGGGATCGGCGACCTGACCGATCTCGATGAGGTCCGCGACTATGGCGCCGGCGCGCAGATATTGTCGGAGCTCGGCGTGCACGAGATGATCCTGCTGACCAATAGCCCGACGACCCTGGTGGCCCTGGCGGGCTATGGTCTGTCGATCGTCGAGCAGCGCGCGATCGTCGGCGACGGCGAGGACTGACCTCAGCCGGCGGCCGCCAATACGCTGCGCGCGCGATGAAGGTGCAGACGCTCGACCATCTTGCCATCGACCCGGATCGCACCCTTCGATGCATTTTCGGGTTCGTCGAACGCGGCAAGGATCCGCCGCGACCATGCGACCTCGGCCGCGTCGGGGGAAAAAGCGGCATTGCACGGGGCGATCTGGCGCGGGTGAATCAGAGTCTTGCCGTCGAAGCCGAAGTCGACTGCCTGGCGTGCTTCGGCGGCGAAGCCTTGCTCGTCGTCGATGTCGTTGAACACGCCGTCGATCACCACGATGCCGTGGGCGCGGGCGGCGGCGACGGCCAGCCCGAGCGCGCCGACGAACGGCAGGCGTTCTCCGCCCAGCCGTGCGCCGGTTTCCTTGGCAAGGTCGTTGGTCCCCATGACGAACCCTTCGAGACCCTCGGCCCCGGCGATCTCGTCGAGTCGGAACAATGAGGCGGCAGTCTCGACCATTGCCCACAAAGGGATCGTCCCGCCGAGTTTCGAGCGGTAGGCGGCGATATCCTGAGCGGCGGCGATCTTCGGGACCAGCACGGCAGCGGGCCTGCTGCGCGACAGCGCGGACAGATCCGCCTCACCCCAGTCGGTGTCGAGGCCGTTGACTCGCACCACCACCTCACGATCGCCGAACCCGCCTTCGCCGAGCGCGGCGACGGCCTGGGCCCGCGCGTCGGCCTTCGCGTCGGGCGCGACTGCATCTTCGAGGTCGAGGATGATCACGTCGCACGGCAACTCGCGCGCCTTGGCGATCGCCCGCTGGTTCGAAGCGGGCAAGTACAGAGCGCTGCGGCGCGGGCGAACAATCATGACTGGGCCTCCATCAGATCGGGTGGGAGTGCGTGGCGCGCTGCGGCCTGGCGCGCAAGCGACCAGCGGAAATGGCGCGGGTGAAGGAGCGGTGGCGGGCGACCGCTTCGAACGTCCGCAGGAGTTTCAGGTTGATGTCCGCCACGCTGTCTGACCGTCAGACTTGCGGTCGGGCGATACCGAGATTCTCTCGCAACGTGGCGCCCTCGTAGCCCGCGCGGAACAGACCGCGCCGACGAAGCTCGGGCACGACCATCCGGACGAAGTCGTCATAGGCGCCGGGGACGCTGCTCGCGGCGAGCACGAACCCGTCGCAGGCGGTGCCGAACCACTCTTCCATCTGGTCGGCGATCTGGGTCGGCGAGCCCATGAACACGGGGAACTCGTCAAGCGTCCCGCGGCGGGTGAATTCGACAAAGTCGCGGGGCGATGGATTGCTCCGACCACTCAACGCCACGACTCGGTCGCGAAACGCCTGAATGCCCGAAATCCCGTCCATTTCTTCCTTGGTGAAGGGCTCGTCATAGGGCTTCGCAGCGAAGTCGTAGTTAAGCACCTCGGACAAAAGCACGAGCCCGTCGATCGGCTTGACCAGCCGGTCGATCACCGCCCGGCGATCTTCCGCCTGGGCCTGGGTTTCGCCAACAACCGTGTAAACCGCCGGCGCGACCCGTACCGAATCGCGATCGCGGCCCTGCTGCTCAAGGACATCCTTGAACTCGGCGTAGGATTTCTGGCCGACCTTCAGGTTGGGATAGATGACGAACACGAGGTCGCCCCATTTGGCGGCGAACTGGCGGCCGCGGCCGCTCTGGCCAGCCTGCATGAGGATCGGCTCGCCCTGCGGTGAGCGCGGCACGGTGAACGGGCCGCGCGAGTTGAACCACTCGCCCTTGTGATCGAGCCGCCGCACCCCGTCGGGGCGCGCAAACATGCCGTTCTTGTCGAGTACCAGCGCGTCGTCATCCCATCCGCGCCAGTGGCCCTGGACGACCGTCAGGAACTCTTCCGCTCGGTCGTAGCGAAGGTCATGCTCGAGCACGGCCGTCGCGCCCATGTTGGCCGCTTCCGAACTGTTGAGCGACGTGACCACGTTCCACGCGGCGCGCCCCTTGGTGAGGTGGTCGAGCGTCGCGAAGATCCGCGCGACATGGAACGGCTCATAATAAGTGGTTGAGTAGGTCACGCCAACGCCAAGCCGTTCGGTGGCATTGCCGAGCGTCATCGCGCATAGCATCGGATCGAGCTTGACCGCCCTGATACCCTCGCGGACTGTGACTTTAAAATCGTCGGCATAGACGTCGGGGATCGCCAGCCGGTCGTCGAAAAAGGCGAGATGGAACGCGCCTTCCTCGAGTGTGCGTCCGATGCGCCGATAATAATCTGGCGACATGAAATCCTGGCTCGCTGCCGGGTGCCGCCACGAAGCGGGAAAGTTCGAACAATTCTGCGCCTGAAGGAAGGCGATGAGGGCCATTTGACGGTGGGACGACATGACTGGAGCTCCGGCTTAGCGCGATCAGATGATGTTACGGGCTTTAAGGTCGGCAAGCTGCTCGCCGTCGAGGCCAAGCAAATCGCCCAGATATTCCTGGTTCGAATCCCCCAGCCCGGGTCCGGCAGTGCGGAGTTCCGAGGGCGTGCGCGACAGGCGCGGGACGGGTGCGGGCACGACCAGCCGGCCAGCACGCGGATCGTCGAGCGTGTGAAGATTCTCGCGCTCGCGATATTGCGGGTTGGCGAAGATGTCCGAAATACTCAGCAGTTTCGACACCGGCGCGTCATTCGCCTCGCACGCGGCAAGCACCGCGTCGACGTCGAGGCTGGCGACCCATTGCGCGACGATCGCGTTCACTTCAGCGCGACGCTCGGCGCGCTCGGGTGTGCTCGAATAGCGCGGATCTTCGATCAGATCGGGGCGGCCCATGGCGCGGCACAGCCGGCCCCACATCCGCTCGTTTGAGCAGGCGAGTGCGACCCACGACCCGTCGCGGGTTTCATAGTGGCTGTGCGGGACGACATTGACCGTGTCGGGGCCCATTCGCTCGCGCTGATAGCCGAAGCGGTCATAGGCGGGGGCCAGTTCGTCGAGCACCCGAAAGATGGATTCATAAAGCGCGACGTCGATCGTCTGGCCCTCACCGGTCCGATCGGCGTGGCGCAACGCGATCAGCACGCCGACCGCCCCGAACAACCCCGACATGTAATCGGCGAGCGAGGTCGACCCGGGTACGACCGGCGGCCGCCCCGGTTCACCCGCGAGATAGGCAAGACCGCTGAACGCATGGGCAATCCTGGCGAAACCGGGCTTGTTCTTGAGTGGCCCGGTCTGGCCGTAGGCGCTGACCTGCAGCATCACGAGTCGTGGATTGATCTTCGCCAAATCGGCATAGCCGAGGCCCCATTTTTCCATCGTTCCCGGGCGAAAATTCTCGAGCACGACATCGGACTTGGCGACCAGACGGCGGAACAGCTCGGCACCTTCCGCAGTCCTGAGGTCGAGCGTCACCGATTTCTTGTTACGCGCCTCGCTCAGCCAGACGAGCGTGTCGCCGGTGTCGGTCATCGTACCGAACCGCCGCAGGGAATCGCCCTCGCCGGGCTGCTCGATCTTGATCACTTCGGCGCCAAACTCGGCCATGATCGTGCCGCAGAATGGCGCGGCGACGAACGTCGCGATGTCGAGCACACGGATCCCGGCGAGCGCGCCCGGAGTCATGCCGCGTCCAGTCCGGCAAGCCGCGCGCGGCGCAAGATCTTGCCCGACAAAAGGACATGCGCTCGATCGATCAACACGCCGTCGAGGCCGATCGCGCCCTTCCCCTCACCCGCCGCAGCTTCCATTTTCGTTGCGATATCGCGTGCCCAAGCGATCTTCGCGGCGCTCGGAGTGAACACTTCGTTGGCGATTTCGATTTGGCTCGGATGGATCGCCCACTTGCCCTCGAACCCCAGCGCGCGCGCGCGGACCGCGCTCGCCCGATAGGCATCGGCGTCGGCATAGTTGGTGAACGGCCCGTCGATCGGCCGCAGACCGTAAGCGCGGCAGGCATTGGCGATCCGCGCGAGGGCGAAGTGCCATTGGTCGTTGGCGTGGCCGCCGACGGCATATTCGGGATTGGGCGAACCGAACACCGTGTCGAAATTCTCCAGTTCGATCGAATAGTCGCCGACTCCGAAGATGATCCCTTCGAGCCGCGGCGACGCCGCCGCAATCGCCTCGACGTTGGCCAGTCCCTTGGTGGTTTCAATGAGGATTTCTATCCCGACCCGCCGTTCGCGTGGTTGCTCGAGCTCGAGCCCGGTCAGCAGCCGGTCGAGGAAGACCACGTCGCCGGCGGTTTCGACCTTGGGGAGCAGGATCATGTCGAGCCGGGGGCAGCGCGCCACGGCCAGGATGTCGTTGATCGCCCACGGCGTCGTCAGTCCGTTGACCCGCACCGAAACGGTCTTCGCGCCCCAGTCGATGTCGTGCAGCGCCTGCACTGCATTTGCCCGCGCCTCGACGCGGCGGTTGGGTGCCACCGCATCCTCGAGGTCAAGAAATAGCGAATCCGCCGGGCCGCGAGCCGCCTTTTCGAAGAATTTCTCCGATGTGGCGGGGACCGCCAGTTCCGACCGCTGCAGCCGCCAACCCTCTCCGGCTTCGTCCAACGCCATATCTGTGCTCCCTTTTTCGCCACTTTCCCGAAGCCGTGGCCGCGCACAATCGCGAACTCCGGATATATCTATCGACTTTCTCTATGATTGAGTCCGCCTGCATTTTATCTGTTAACGTGGCTAATGCTTCCGATAAATTCGATTGTCGGAGAAGACTGATACGCTACTCTCGCGTGACACACAAAAGGCAGGCCGCACGCGCAAACGCCGGCCAAGCAATTCCGCCCACAGCAGTAGAATCGCCGGAGCGGATTAGGGGGAAATGAATATGGGGTACGGATTTTCATCGCGGCGCTTGCTCGGTCTGGCCTCGTCGGCGGCGATTGCGACGGTTCTCGCGACGACCGCTGCAGCCGCTCAGACGGTTCCGCCGTCAGGCGGCGAGCCAGCCTCGGAAGCGCCATCGGGCGCGCTCGCCGCGACCTCGCCGACCGATGACGTCGGCGATATCGTGGTCACCGCCAACAAGCGCGAGGAAAGCCTCAACAAGGTCGGGCTTTCGGTCACCGCCATCTCGGGCGAGGATCTGGTTCGACGGAAAATCACTTCGCTTCAGGATCTCGCCGCAGTCATCCCCGGACTTGCCTTTGCGCCAAGCGCCAATAATACGCCGATCCTGACGCTGCGCGGAATCGGCTTCAACGAAAGCTCGCTCGGCGTTTATCCCGCAGTCAGCGTTTACGTCGACCAGGCCCCGCTGCCGTTTCCGGTGCTTGCCAGCCATGCGGCGTTCGATCTCCAGCGGATCGAGGTCCTGAAGGGACCGCAAGGGACGCTGTTCGGTCAGAATTCGACCGGTGGTGCGATCAACTATATCGCCGCCAAGCCGACCGAGGCATTCAAGGCCGGGGGCGATATCAGCTATGGACGCTTCAACCAGATTGAAGCCAATGGCTTCATCAGCGGCAAGGTCGCCGAGAATGTCCGCGCGCGCCTCGCGCTGACCGGAGTCAATTCCGATGGCTGGCAGAAAAGCTATACCAGGCCGTACGACCGCAACGGAAAGACCAGCTATATCGCAGGACGCTTCCTGGTTGACTGGGACCCCGCAGAAACCGTTCGCTTGTCCTTCAGCCTCAGTGGCTGGATCGACAAGTCCGAGCCGCAGGCGGGCCAGTACATCCTGTTGCAGCCGCAGACCCCGGGCGACGAGCAGCCCCAGGAACTGGCGGCGCCCTTTTCGCCCGAGAATCCCCGCGCCGCCGACTGGTCGACCGGAATCAACACTCCGCGCAGCAACCGCAAGTTCATTCAGCCGGCGATGCGCGTCGACATCGACGTGACCCCCGGCCTGACGCTGACCTCGCTGACCTCTTACAATGACTATAAGCAGGACCAGACCACCGACGGCGACGGGTCGGCGCTGATCGTCACCGATATCCAGGAGGATTACGGATATATCCGCTCGTTCAACCAGGAACTGCGTCTCGCCAACGCCCCCGGTTCGGCGTTCCGCTGGGTCATCGGTGCGAACTATGAGAAAAGCACGACGTTCGAGCGGCAACTGCTGGTCTATCCCGATAATAACAGCTTTTCGCCTTCGAAGAACTTCATCTTCCAGAATTTCCAGCAGGGCCATCAGTCGATTCGCAATTATGCAGTATTCGGCAATACCGAATATGATCTCACCCCCAAATTGACGCTTAAAGCCGCGGCGCGCTACACCAATTCGCGCAACAAGGCCGAGATCTGCGGGTTCGATGCCGGCGATGGGCAGATCGCAGGACTGTTCAATTTTCTTGGATCGATCCTTGGCTCGGTTCCCTTTACGCCAATCAGCGCCACCGGGACCTTTGATAATAATTGCTTCTCGCTCAACCAGAATTTCGTTCCGGGCGGTGAGCCGTTCAAGGAAACGCTGAAAGAGGATAATGTCTCGTGGCGGGCAGGGCTCGATTACCAGGTCCAGCCAAGAACATTAGTCTATCTGAACGTATCGCGCGGCTACAAAGCGGGAAGCTTCCCGATCCTTGCTGCGGCTTTCGAATCTCAGTTAAGTCCGGTCACCCAGGAATCGGTCACCGCTTATGAAGCCGGCGTGAAGACCAGCCTGTGGGACCGCAAGGCCCAGTTCAACGCCGCTGCATTCTATTACGATTACAAGGACAAACAGGTCCTCACCAAAGAGGACTTCGGAATTTTCGGGATCCTCGACCAACTCAAGAACATCCCCAAGTCGCGCGTGCTCGGGCTCGAAGCCGAGCTTACGCTCAACCCGGTTCGCGGACTGACCTTCGGCGGGGCGGTCACGTACCTCGATACCAAAATCCAGAAATATACCGGCGTCGATTATGTCGGCACGGCGCGCAACTTCGCCGGCCAGCCGTTGCCGTTCGCGTCCAAGTGGAATTATGGCGTGAATGCCGAATATCGCTTCACCACGCCGAGTGGCGGGGAGCCGTTCATCGGAGTCAGCGTCAACG
>JANPMU010000355.1:0-1632 GCA_031427095.1 Sphingomonas sp. | reverse complement strand
ATTGACATAGGCTTTGACCGTATCGGCGGCCGTCCGCACGACCAAAATCGAATCGTCGACGATGTCATAGACCGTCTGGTCGCCAACCTCGGGGATGTGCTCCTCGCGACAGGCGAACTGCCACGTCTTGCGCCAGACTTTCTCGACTTCGCGCTGATGCCGTTCGTGGCTGAAATAGCGCTCCGCCGATACATCGTCGCTCGATTGCCCTGCGGCGGCGATTCGCGGCGCAAAACCGCGGGCGGCGGGATCGGATCGGCGTCGTAAATGTCCTGCACCGAAGGACCCGGACGGCGGGCGATGATCTCCACGGCTGTGCTCTCCCCGCGCGGCTTTGCGGTGACCCTGCCGCCATGCTAGCGCGCTGGCAATGGAGAGCTTGCCGCATCGTCACCTGACGACCCTCACCCTTGCCGTCGACTATGCGGGCGTCGTCCCCATCGGCGCGATCCGCAGCGGACGCCGCGGGATCGCCCCGGTCACCGGCGGGAGCTTCGTCGGCGAACGCCTGAGCGGCACCGTCCGCCCCGGCAGCGACTGGTTCGTGACCGCCGCCGACGGCACGCTGATCATCGACGTCCGCCTCACGCTCGACAGCCACGATGGCGCGACGATCTATTGCCGCTACGAAGGCCGGATGATCGGCAAGGGCGACGCCATGGCGCGGTTCCGCAGCGGCGCGAAGCTTCCGCCCGAAGACTACGCGCTGACCACCGTGGCGCGGTTCGAGTGCGGCGACGAACGCTACCGTTGGCTGGAAGATACGATCGCGGTCGGCGTGGGCGAGCAGGCCCCGGGGGGGCCAATCTACACGCTGTTCGAGGTCGGCCGGTGAGCGCGCCGGTCCTCCCCACCACGCTCAACCGCGACGGCGACGAGGCGAAGCAACGCACTGCGCACAATCGCGCGCTGGCCGAGGGGTTGCGCGCGAGGGTGGCCGAGGCCGCGTTGGGCGGCAACGCCAAGTCGCGCGAGCGGCATACTGCGCGGGGCAAGCTGCTGCCGAGGGAACGCGTCGAACGCCTGCTCGATCCCGGCTCGCCATTGCTCGAACTGGGGCAATTGGCGGCCGACGGGGTCTATGGCGAGGACATTCCCGGTGCCGGGCTGATCACCGCGATCGGGCGGGTCAGTGGCCGCCAGTGCATGATCGTGTGCAACGACGCGACGGTGAAGGGCGGGACGTATTATCCGCTTACGGTCAAGAAGCACCTGCGCGCGCAGGAGATCGCGCGCGAAAACCGCCTGCCGTGCATCTACCTGGTCGACAGCGGCGGGGCCAACCTGCCGCACCAGGCCGAAGTGTTTCCGGATCGCGACCACTTCGGGCGGATCTTCTTCTTCAACCAGGCGCAGATGAGCGCGCTCCAGATCCCGCAGATCGCCTGCGTGATGGGGTCCTGCACCGCCGGCGGGGCCTATGTCCCCGCAATGTCCGACGAGAGCGTGATCGTGCGCGAACAGGGCACGATCTTCCTCGCCGGACCGCCCCTGGTGAAGGCCGCGACGGGCGAGGAAATCAGCGCCGAGGAACTGGGCGGCGGCGACCTGCATGCCAAGAAGTCCGGCGTGGTCGATCATCTGGCCGAGAACGACGAGCACGCGCTGACCATCGTCCGCGACATCGTCAGC
>JANPMU010000354.1:0-4499 GCA_031427095.1 Sphingomonas sp. | reverse complement strand
GCCGAGCGGTGGCGGGCAAGCGCGTCGGGATCATTGGTGCGGTCGTCCCACACCAGTTCATGGTCGAGCGCGCTGGGGCCGAGCCCGGTGATCAGGCAGCGAACCAGCGTGCAGCCGGGCTGGGCCGCGACGATCGGGCGGGCGAGGGCGTCGAGGCTGCGCAGGGTCTCGGGCGCGGTGTGATAGGTCACAGCGAACGTCAGGGTCACGCGGCGGAGGCTGGCGGCGGCGAGGTTGTGGATCTCGCGCTCCAGCAATTTGGTATTGGCCATGATGATCTGCTCGCCGGTGAGCGAGCGCATGCGGGTGGTCTTCAAACCGATTCGCTCGATCGAGCCGGTGCTGTTGTCGAACCGGATCACGTCGCCGCGGCGGAACGGGCGGTCGAACACGATCGCCAGCGCCGCGAACAGATCGGAAAAAATGCCCTGCGCGGCGAGCCCGATGGCGATGCCGCCAATGCCGAGCCCGGCGACCAGCGCGGTGACGTTGACGCCAAGATTGTCGAGGATGACGATGATCGCCAGCGCGAACAGAGCGATGCTGACCAGCACGCGGATGATCGCCATCGCGTTACCCAGCGTGGTTTCGCCCGGATCCTCGCCGACGCGGCGCGAAACCATGCCGAGGATCAACTCGCGCGCCCATACCGCCGCCTGCAACGCTGCGGCGATGATGAACAGGATGTCGACCGCGCGGGCGAGGCGCGGTGGGGCGTCGGCATAGGTCAGCACGATGTCAGCGGCGGCGGCGACCATGAACCAGATGCTGGTGCGCGCCATGACCCGGCCGATCACGCTTTGCCAGGTGGCGGAGTCGGGATCGCGGGCGACGATTTTCGCGCCGATCCAGCGCGCCACGAGCATGGCGGCGACCAGCAGCGCGGCGATGATTGTGCCGAGTGCGAGGCCCTCGGCGTTGGCGGCAAGCCAGTCGAGGGTGAAAGCGAGGCTGGAGCGAGCGGTCATCCGCGCGTCATGGCCGGGAGGGGGGAGATCGGCAAGGTCGCATGAACGCCTCCCCTCGCATTCGAGGGGGAGAAATTCAGGCAATGTGCTTCTTCCTCAATTTCCTCGCGTCCTGCCTCGCGCGATAATCCGGATGATAGCGATATTGCTTGCGTCCGCGCGCATCCTTGCCGGTCGCCTGGATATGCCCGTTCGGATCGGGACAGAACCAAGCGTCGGTGTAAGCCGGGGGGAGCGCGATGGCGTTGAGGCAGTCGACGCCATCGCGGTCGCCGATGCGCTTGTCAGCCGCGTCGAAATAGGCCCAGACCTTGCCGACCAGCTTGCGCGTGACGCTAGGCTCGCGGTTCCGCCGAGCATATGCCTAGCCACGAAGGAAAATTCCTATGCCGAACATAAGCGACGCCAAAATCCTGATCATGGCGACCGATGGCTATGAGGAGTCCGAGCTGTTCGGGCCGCGCGAAATCCTGTTGGCGAAGGGGGCCACGATCCGTGTCGCCTCGCCGACCTCGGCGCCGATCCAGGCGACGGTCCATGACGATCCGGGCAAGACCATCCGCCCCGATCTGCTGATCAGCGAGGCGAATGTCGATGGCTATGACGCGCTGTTGCTGCCCGGCGGGGTGCGCAATCCCGATGCGCTGCGGGGCGACCGCGCGGCGATCGCGCTGATCAAGGCGTTCGTCGGCGCGGGCAAGCCGGTGGCAGCGATCTGCCATGCGCCGTGGCTGCTGGTCGAGGCCGACGTGGTCCGCGGCCGGACGGTGACGAGCTGGCCGTCGATCCGCACCGATGTCCGCAACGCCGGGGGAACCGTGGTCGACGAAGCGGCGGTGACCGACGGCAATATCATCACCAGCCGCAACCCCGATGACGTACCCGCCTTCACCGATGCGCTGATCGCGGCGATCGAGGCGGGTTAGAGCCTGGTTCAGTGAGACCGCACCGGCCCGCTCCCCCACCCGGCCTCCCGATCAGAATATTCTATGGGAGGCCGGGCGGGGGAGCGGGGCGGTGCCGCTCCGGCGAAGCTGAATCAAACTCCACGCCGGCGCGGGACTAACCGAACCGCAAGGATTCGGCGTTAGTCGGGGGTGATGGACAGCGCGCGCAACGACATCATCGAACGGATCATCGACCTTTGCGGGGCTTCGGCACTGGCCGCAGCGGCGGGGTTTGCAACATCAACGCTAGCGCCGCTCGCATTATCGTCTGCGGCTGCGGCGGGGGCGGCGAGCGTGACGTTCATTCTCGCTTATGCGGTGCTCAGGCGGTGCGGCGGGCACGCGCCCACGATCGGACTCGGCGCGTTCGAGCTGCGGACGATCGAACCGCAGCCCGAGCCCGAGGCGCTGTTGCTGGATGACATTTTGGCGAGCCTCGGACCCGATTCGCGGGTGGTGCGGATGTTCGCGCCTGACGCGATTCCGACTGCGGGCCAGTTACAGGCGCGGATCGATCGCCACATCGCCAGCGACGGTCGCGGCGACCGCGACGACGAGGCTCGCGAGGCGCTTCATGCAGCGCTGGCCGACATTCGCCGGTCGCTCCGTTGAGGCGGATCATCGGGAGCCTACCCATTTGACTCGCGCTCATTCCTTGATCGTCAGCGCTTCGAGACTGACGAGGATCGAGCCGTCGGCCTGGGGCAACAGCGGACCGGCCAGGCCAATGTCGGCAACGATCTGCCCCGGGATGGCAAATTCGGCATCCCCCAGCCCGTCGACGATCATCGCTGCGATCCGCGCCGAATCGGGTCCGCTAATCCGCAAGCCGATTTCATGCCGCTCGCCGAGGAAGGTCAGCGACTGCCAATCGACCGAGCGCCAGTCGGTCAGCAAGATGCGGTCGCGCTCGACCGCGGTCCGAGCGATCAGCGCACGGAGCAGTCCGGACGCGGCCAGCGAGAGGTTCGGTTTCATCATCGACCGGCCTCCAGAAAGGCGCGGACCCTCGCGACGGTCAGCGGGCGGGGTTCGCGGCCATTGCGAAGGTCGAACACAAACCGCGGGTCGCCCATCACCTCGCGACCGAAACGGGCGGCCGGAACGCTGCTGTGGCGCAGAAATTTCTCGACGTCTCTCAATAGGTGCATTTGCAATATTCCCACGCAAAGCGCGACTCGGCAATCGTTCATTCCCAACCAAATTCCTACTTGTCTAGGTAATTACCTATAACTAAGGTGCATCATGCTTGTTGAGCCTCGGGAAGTGTTGAAACAATTATGTGCGGAACGGGGTGAGGACTTCGCCGGATTGTCGCGCCTGATCGGGCGTAATACCACGTATATTCAACAGTTTATCAAGCGCGGTGTGCCCAAGAAATTGAACGAGACCAACCGCGGTATCTTGGCGCGCTATTTCGACATTCCCGAGTCGATGCTCGGCGGGCCGGAGGGTGTGGATGATGCCGATCGGGCGCGGCTCGTGACGGTCATGCAGAGCGCGGTGCGTGCCTCGGCCGGCCCCGGTGCGATCCCCCGCAGCGAACAGACGCGGCCCTATTTCGCGTTCGACGAGCGCTGGTTGAGGCGGTTGACCGCAGCGCCCGCAAAGCAATTGTCGGTGATCAGGGTGGAGGGTGATTCCATGTCGCCGACGCTTGACGACGGCGACGACATATTGATCGACCGCGACGATTGTTCGGACCGGCTGCGTGACGGATTATACGTGGTGCGGGTCGACGATGCTTTGGTGGTCAAGCGGCTCGCGCTTCACCCGATCGCGCGGCGGGTGACGGTGCAGTCGGATAATCCGGCCTATGCCGACTGGCCCGATTGCGATCTCAACGACATTCACTGCATCGGCCGGGTGATCTGGGCCGGACGCAAGGTGGCGTAGAGTCTGTTTCAGCTGCGCTGGTACGGCACCGGCCCGCGCCCCCACCCGGCCTCCCATAGCATATCCTGATCGGGTGGCCGGCCTCCTCGATCAGAATGTCCCCCGGACATTCTGACAGGCGTCGCGGCGCGGACCGGTGCCGTCTCACTGAACCAGACTCTAAACCAGGCGCTGCGTTAAGCGCGCCCGCGGTCGATCAGCCAGACGAGGATGGCGAGCACCAGGCCGACAATAGTGCCGGCCAGGATTCCGCCGATCATCTGTCCGCCAAGGATGCCCCATATTGTCCCGATGAGAATCGCGGCGGAGAGCAGGCATCCGCCGGCATGGGTCGATCGGGTTCGCATCGCGCTTATATGGCAGGAGTCGGGGCGCGGCTCCAGCCTTGGCAGCGCCTAAAACCATGGTGAACGCCGCGTAAACGACGCTTGGCGTCAGTCGCGTAAGGGGCCCCGGGTTAATCATTGCGGCATGGACACACCTTACATCGCCGGTCGCGCAGCGCTTGCCGACGCATCGCACCTGATCGACACGTTCGGCGATGACGCCGGTTTCGAAGCCGCGATGCGGGCCGAGACCAGCCGTGACGCCGGCAATGTCACGCGCTTTTGCCATTGGCGGCAAATCGAGCGGGTGATCGCCACGCTGAGCAGCCCGGACGTTCGCGGGATGGTTCATTAGAGGTTGC
>JANPMU010000353.1:0-2423 GCA_031427095.1 Sphingomonas sp. | reverse complement strand
GTTCGCGAGCGCCTGGGCGGCAGCGGCACCGACGTCATCACCGACATTATCAATCGCGATGTCGACGGCCGGCCTCTGACGATGCCCGAAATCCTCAGCCTGCTCACGCAGCTGATGATGGGCGGCCTCGACACGGTATATAATTTCATCGGTTACGCCTTCCTGTTCCTCGCAGGCAGCCCCGACCATCGTCGCCAGTTGATCGATGAGCCAAGTCTGATCCCAGCTGCGGTCAACGAACTGCTCCGGCGTTTTCCGCTGGTGAGTATGGCGCGCGAAATACGCGAGGATTTCGAATGGGACGGAGTCGAGCTCAAGAAAGGCGAGATGATCGTCGCGCCGAGCCCGTTGGTTGGCGTCGATGAACGGCTCAACCCGGATCCGCTGAGGGTTGATTTTCGACGCAAGGGCGGTGAGCATGCGACGTTCGGCAAGGGTCACCATATCTGTCCCGGCGCTAACCTCGCCAGCCTTGAGATGCGGATCATCCTCGCCGAATGGCTCAAACGCATTCCCGATTTCGACGTGAAACCCGGCGCTGATATCCGTTATCTGGGCGGGATCGTCGGGGCGCTGTCGTCACTGCCGTTGATCTGGGGACAGTCGCAGATATCCAAAGCTAAATGAAGGAAACCTCGATGACTAGTTCGCGTCTCCGCTTCGGCACCTTTATCGCACCGCACACGCCGCCCGAAGTGCATCCTGCGCTGGCGCTGGAGAGCGACCTCGACATGGTCGAGTTCCTCGACAAGCTTCATTTCGACGAGGCCTGGATCGGCGAGCATCACTCTGGCGGCTGGGAGATCAACGCCAGCCCCGAACTGTTTATCGCGGCAGCATCGCAGCGCACGAGCCGGATCCGTCTCGGCACCGGCGTGTCGTCGCTGCCCTATCACCATCCCTATATTCTGGCCGAGCGGATTCGGCAGATCGACTACCTAACAAGGGGCCGCGCGATGTTTGGGATTGGCCCAGGCTCGCTGCCTTCGGATGCCTATATGATGGGGATCCCGACCGCCGACGCGCGCGATCGCATGGAAGCCGCGATCGAGCCGCTCGTGCGGCTGCTCAACGGCGAAATTGTCGATGCTCAGACGGACTGGTTCACTCTGCAAAAGGCGTACCTTCAGCTTTCCTCCTACAGCGAACAGGGAGTCGAGATTTGCGTGGCTAATCAAGTCTCGCCGACGGGCGCCCGTGCGGCGGGCAAGTTCGGCCTCGGCCTGCTGTCTATCGGTGCGACCTCGGCGGGTGCCTTCAATGCGCTTGCGTCCAATTGGGGCATCGCCGAAGAAATGGCGCGCGACCACGGCCATCGGATGGATCGCTCGGCCTGGCGGCTTGTCGGACCGGTGCATATTGCTGAAACGCGTGAAAAGGCGCGCGAGAACGTTCGGTTCGGGCTCGAGCGTTGGGTGGATTACATGTCACAGGTAGCGGCTCTTCCGCTTGCCCCGCCCCCAGGAGTTGATCCGATTCAGCATATGATCGACACGGGCTTCGCGGTGATCGGAACGCCTGATGATTACGTCCAGCAGATCGAGCGGCTGTCGGAACAGTCCGGCGGGTTCGGCTGCTTTCTCCATCTCGACAACCACTGGGCCGATTCGGTCGAGACGCGGCGATCCTACGAACTCGTGGCCCGCTATGCGATCCCGCGGATCAACAAATTGAACCTGACGCGAACAAACTCGGAAAGCTGGCTACGCGAAAACAACGAGCTATTTCGCGGTGAGCTCAAGGCCGCCGTCGGGGCCAAGATTGCTCAATATGCGGCCGAGAAAGGCGATGCCAAGATTTCGCCCGAGTTCATCAAGCTGTTTAACGAGAAATAATTCCGAAGCCGTTGGGCGGCAAGCGGCTCTTACGCAATCCGCTTGAGAAACATCGGCCTTGAGCCGGGAATAGGATTGGTGGCCGGTGCGGATGAACCAGGCGTCCAAGGTCAGCGCCACCACGCGTTCGGCCGCCGAGACTCCAGACTAATTTCGCTACGTCTGTTTCAAATCGTGCTGCCGCCGTCGAGCCTGAACTCGGCGCCGGTGGCGAAGGCCGACTCGTCGGACCCGAGATAGACCGCCAGCGACGCCACTTCCGCAGGTTGGCCGAGACGGCCGATGGGGTGGGTCGCGACCCAGCTAGCATAGATTTCGTCACGATTTTCCGCCGCGCCGAGCACCTTGTCGATCAGCGGCGTGTGAATGGCGCCCGGGTGGATCGAGTTGCAGCGAATGCCGTTTTTTTGCTTGGCGCAGTGCAGCGCGACCGATTTGGTGAGCAGCGTGACGCCCCCCTTGGCGGCATTGTAGGCGCATAGTTCGGCCTGCGCGCGAACTCCGCTCATCGAACTCATGTTGATGATACATCCGCCGTGCCGCTTCATCACGGGAATGGCGTGCTTGCAGCCGAGGAACACGCCGACC
>JANPMU010000352.1:0-2083 GCA_031427095.1 Sphingomonas sp. | reverse complement strand
TATCCGATGCACCAGTTCGAACTTGCGGTCGGGATTAATCTGATCGGCACCTTCCGCTGCATCTCGCACTCGGCTTACGGCATGGTCGGGAGCGATCCGGTCGGTGACGACAATGAGCGCGGGGTGATCATCAACACCGCGTCGGTCGCCGCCGAGGACGGCCAGATGGGACAGGCGGCTTACTCAGCGTCGAAGGGCGGCGTGCTCGCCATGGCGCTGCCGATCGCGCGCGACCTGATGAACGACGGGGTGCGCGTCAACACCATCCTGCCGGGCATCTTCAAGACCCCGATGATGGCGATGATGCCGCCCCAGGTGCAGGACGCGCTGGCGGCGCAGGTGCCGTTTCCCAAGCGGCTCGGCACGGCGGAGGAATATGCCCGCCTCGCCATCTTCATTATCGAGAACGGCTACCTCAACGCCGAAAGCATCCGGCTCGACGGTGGCATCCGCATGGCGCCGCGATAAGATGGACGAACGCGCGCTGCTCGACGCCTGTGCGGTCGCCGCGCGCGCGGCTGGGGCGGAGATATTGACGCTGGTCGCGGCGGGGTTCGAAGTCGAGATCAAAAGCGATCAGTCGCCGGTCACCGTGTGCGATCGCGCCGCTGAACGGATCATCCTCGACGCGCTTGAGCGTGCCGCACCGGGCGTCCCGGTGATCGCCGAGGAGGAAGTCGCGGCGGGGCGGATTCCGGCGCATGGCGCAACCTATTTCCTCGTCGATCCGCTCGACGGGACCAAGGAATTCATCCGCGGCGGCGACGATTACACGGTCAACATCGGGCTGATCGTCGATCGCCAACCGCGGCTTGGGGTGGTGTTCACTCCCGCTCAGCGGCGGATGCACGGCGGGATCGTGGGCCAGGGCGCGTGGATCGAGGACCATGCCGGTCGTCGCCCGATCGCGACCCGTGCGTGCGCCGGAAAGCCGGTCGCGGTCGCGTCCAAATCGCATTTTTCGCAGCCGACCGCCGATTATCTCGAAGCCGTCGGCGCGACCGAGCATGTCTCGGTCGGCAGCTCGCTCAAATTCTGCATTCTGGCCGAGGGGCGCGCCGATATTTATCCGCGCCTGTCCCCGACCAGCGAGTGGGACACGGCGGCGGGCCATGCGGTGCTGCTCGCCGCGGGCGGGCGGGTCGACGGCACTGACGGCGCGCCGCTCATTTATGGCAAGACCGCCTTCCTCAATCGCGGATTTGTGGCGACCGGCGGGTGGCACGCGCCCTCGATCGCGCGGTTCATGGTGGATTTTTCGGGCGGTGGCGATCTGCCGCAGGGCGTCTAGGTTGTGTGGACTCTTGGGATTCCCTTTTTGCATGAGTTGTGATTCAAGACTGCTTTTTGGAGGCAGCCTTGTCGACCAAACCACGCGCCCAGCGGGCGAATTGAGTCCAATCCGGTTCAATCTCGCGCCGCATCTCACCAAACCTGCCGCAGCGAAGCGCATCGACTTCGGCGCGCACCGCCTGGATACGGACTCGAAGCACGACCGCTTCCTGGCTGCCCGACCGACGGTCGCCGAGCAGCAGCGCGAGTCGATGCGCCTCGTCGAGGGCCTCGGCGAGTTCGTCGAGCCAGCGCGCGCGGCCGCTGGCAATCGGTTTCGATGTTCTGTGCAAAATCCCCCCCGCTTCGCTCTCATTAGATCGCTTTGGTTTCGAGCGCCTTGGCATTCTCTCCATTGCGGATCAAAAACCCGCTGACATTCGTCCGGATTGCGGTCTATTCAGAAATGGCTCGGTTCATATGTCAAATTGGTGGTAGTCATGGACCCAACTGCGCAAACTCAACCCGATTCCGCTTTGTCCTATCTCGGGCCGCCGCCGGTGCTGATCGCCGGCGACAGCGATACCGCGTGCCGCCGCGCCGCGATGACGGTCGAAGCCGCTGGCCTGCGGATCGCGGGCCAGGTGCCGATCGGCGAAGCGGTGGCGCGGATCGACCGCCAGATCAGCACGAGCGCAATATGGGTCGAAATCGATGCCGACGGCGGCGGCGTGATGGACCGCTTGCTCGACCGGTTGAACGGCGATGCCGCCGCCGGCCGCTATCCGGCGGTGGTCGCGGCGCCGCTCGC
>JANPMU010000351.1:0-2163 GCA_031427095.1 Sphingomonas sp. | reverse complement strand
CAAGGCGATCGTATCGCCCCCGACCAATGCCAGCCCGAACGCGGCGCACGCCTCGGCGACGCCGTCGAGGAACCGCGTTTCCCAATCGTCGTCACCTGACAATGTCAGCGACAGCAAAGCGGCAAGCGGCGCGGCGCCCTTCGCGGCAAGATCCGAAACATTGACCGCGACCAGCTTCCACCCGACGCTCTCGGCCGGGTCGCCGGGCCGATAATGCACCCCCTCGGCGATGCTGTCATGGGTCAGCACCAGCCCGTCGATCAGCGCGACATCGTCGGCCAGGCCACGCGCGGCGGAGGAAGTGGCGATCGTCCGCAGCCGCTCGATCGCGCCGCGCTCGTCCATCGCTACCCGGCCTTGGCCGGACGCGCCGTCTTGGCGATGGCGTCGAGCAGGCCGTTGACGAACCCGCTCTCGCGCTTGTCATAGAATGCGTGGGCGACATCGACATATTCGGTGATCACGCTCGCCACCGGGACATCGGGGCGCGCGACCAGTTCATAGGCCCCGGCGCGCAGGATCGCGCGCATCGGCCGGTCGAGCCGCGCGAGGCTCCAGCCTGCAGCCAGCCGTTCGGAAATCAGCCCATCGAGTTCGTCCTTGCGCGCATCGGCGCCCGAGACGACATCGTCGAAGAAACTGACTTCGGCGTCGGCATATTGGTCGTCCCCGATCATCGCACCGAGGCGATGCTCGTGGAATTCGTGGAGCAAGCGGGCGATAGGCGTGCCCTCCATCTCCTGCTGGTACAGCGCCTGGACGGCGGCGAGCCGCGCGGCGGAACGGGATTTCGATCGGGTCATTGCACGGGCGCTGTAGCGGTCTGGCGCGCTGCAAGGAAGGGCCGCAGGGCGTCGGCTACGGCTTGCGGCGCTTCCCACGGCGCGAAATGCCCGGCTTCGGGCAAATGCCTGATGATGAGATCGGAGCAATAGTCCTCCAGCCCGTCGAGCTGCAACGGGAGCAAGGCGCGGTCGTTCATACCCCATGCGACCAGCACCGGGATCTTGATCACCGGCACGCCGCGCGCGACCCATGCCGGAATATCCGCATCCTCACCGGGCGCCGGGACGATGATCTGTGACGCTCGATACCAGTTGAACATCGCGGTCAGCGCGCCGGGGCGGCTCCAGTCGGCGATGTATTGCGCGCGCTCGTCGGCCGGGATCGATGCCAGGTCGACATGCCTGGCAAAGCTCTTGTCGAAGAAAGCGTCGAGGCCCATCCGCGCAACCCCCGCTTCCATTCCGGGATCGCGGAAAGCGCGGATATATTGCGATCCGGCGCGCTGCTCGGAATCCTCGATCAGGCTTTTCTGGAAAATCAGCGGGTGCGGCGCGTTGACGATTGCCAGCCGTTCTATCCGCGGATCGCCGCGCAGCGCCGCGGCCCACGCCGCCGCCCCACCCCAATCATGCCCGACCAAAGCGCAGCAATCGATGCCGAGCGCGTCGGCGAGATCGAAGATGTCCGCGACCAATTTGTCGATCGCATAGGCTGCGACCGCCTGCGGCCGGTCCGAAGCCCCGAACCCGCGCAAGTCGGGCATCACCAGTCGGAATTCCGGTTCGAGCAGCGGCGCCACTCCGCGCCAGGTCCGATGCGATTCGGGGAAGCCGTGGAGCAGGATCACCGGCGGCGCATCCTCGCGCCCGGCCAAAGCGACGTTGAGCGTGATGCCCGACGCGAGCTTGATTCGGCGCAATTCGGTCATGGACAGCTCATCGTGCTGGGCACTGCCGGGTAAGCGATATATTCCTCTTCGTTGCCGGGGACGAGCGGGAAGCGGCGCGCGCTATAGTCCTGCTTGGTCGGGCCGAACGAGTCGACCAGGATCAATGGCCCGACCATCGTCCGGGTCTTGGCGGGCAGGGTACCCCTGACCTTGTAGTCGCCAAGATCGTGAGTCGCGGGGGTGAGGGTTTGCATTCGCCGCCTCCTTCGCGCCGGTTGGGATCAGCCTTGGGCTTCGGGCGGGGCCGGGTCGACCGCCTTGCCGTTCCACCAGCGGCGGATGCCGCGCCCGAGCCACGAGCGGAAGGCGAAGATGCCCAGACCGAGCAGCAGTAGCCATGGCAGCGCCACCGCCAACGCTTTCAGCGCGAGCCCGACCATCGTCGCCAGGCTGTCGACGAACAGATACCAGGCTTCGCTTGCCGGGTT
>JANPMU010000350.1:0-2201 GCA_031427095.1 Sphingomonas sp. | reverse complement strand
TCTTTCGGGCGTCGCGCCCGGCGGCAAGGTCAATCTTGCCTCGGGCGAAAGCGCCGCGATCGAGCTCGTCCCCACGCGCGGCCGATACAAGGTCCATTGCGGGCGCTTCAGTCACAAATGGCGCGGGATGAAGACCGAAATTCTGGTCCAGTAAAGTGTCAGCGCCGCTCGATCATACGCACCATCGCCGCGTGGCGGACGCTTTCGTCGCCAAAAGCGTCCTCGAGCATCGCCCGGACTTTGTTCAGCTCGCTTTCGCTCATATGCTCGATGCCGATAAATTCATTGCGCGCATCGGCGACCGCACGGATTAATTCGTCCAGTTTGGCCTGGATCGCCGAGGCGTCGCGGTTCTGCGCATTCTGGATCAGGAACACCATCAGGAAGGTGACGATCGTCGTCCCGGTGTTGATCACCAGCTGCCACGTGTCCGACCAGCCGAACAGCGGGCCTGAAAGTGCCCAGAAGATGATGATCGACAGCGCCAGCGCGAACGCCAGCGGCCGCCCCGCCGCCGCCGCGACCTTCGCCGCCAGATGCTCGAAAATATAGCTCATCGCCTGATCTCCCCCTCGCCTCGCGCGACCATGCCTCCGCCCGCGCTATGAGGCGAGTTCGCACGATGACCCGCCGCAAACGCTATCTGGCAGTGGATTGTGCCTGCTGCGCTCGCAATCGACTATAGGTAGCATAATAAATCACAATGTGACGTGGCGAGCGGTTGGGCTCATCGGCGTCGAGCGGCGTGTAAACTTCGGCCCGATGGATTGCGCACTGCTTCTTGGTGTGGACCGGTGACGGATTATATTCGTCGGCTGTGCACTCTGTAACATGTCCTTCGGCGTCTACCGTCAGATGTAGCGGATAAAGGTCGAGCAGTCGCTGACCTGGCCCCTCGCCGATTCCCCTAATTGCCTCGACACCTCCGATCGCCAATCCCGTTTCGAACACCAGGTCACGGTTGGCGAGCGCTTCCTTGTCGTGTTTGACCCATTTTGCCGCAAACCGGCGCATCTCATCGCAAAGCGCCCCGGGCTCGCCGCGCCACCCTGGAAATTCGGTCGAACAAGGCCCGATATCGCCCCGGGGACCAATTGCGAAGATCACCCGTTCGTGCCGTTCCTCCAGCGCGGTAGGGACGGGCGCGGGAAGTACCCACGCCACGAAGATACTTATCGTGCCGTCGATGGCGCGCCCTTGCCCGTTACGCTGCGGGCTAAAGCGTCCCTTGGCGAGGAGGTTCGCGCAGGTCGCCGAATCGAGACTCGCCGAGCCTGAACTTTGTCCGACCGAGCAACCCGTCGGTCGTCCCGCTTCACTGACAGCGACGATGGCATTGACGCGCCCCTGCTCTCTCTTGCGACGCGCCTCGGCCGGATAATCATCGGGCGTGAACGCTTCGATTTGATTGAGCAGCTTAGCGGCATCCGGATCCGGAGGATTGATGAGGACGAGCCTCGTCGACTGCCCGGCCGCAAGCTTTCCGCTTTGCTCGACTGGCGTCGCCCGAGGCTGCTGCGGCGGCGACGGCGGTCCAGGAGGGCGTCCCGGCGGCGCCTGCCATGAGAATTTCGCTCGTCCGGCCATGATATCGGCGCAAATCGAATCGTCGTGCCCGGCGGAACCCGACCGTTTGACGATCCGGCACGACTTCGGCTTTCCGGAATCGTCGAATTCGACTTCGACATCGACGCTGACGGCCTTCGACAAATCAGGCGGGCGTTCGACCGCTCCTGGTGGGGCTGCTGGCGGCGCTGCTGGCGGCGCCTGAGCCTGCGAATATCCCGCCATGAGCGCAAGCAATGCGAACAACATCATCACCCCTCTGACGCTCGGCATGTGCAGAGCCGCAGGAACGATCATCGCGCGCCCAGCCCATCACGGCAAGCAGCGGCAAGCTGTTGTCCCGGCGAAACGGCAGCCCCAACCAGAATGCCAAACGCCCCAAACGAGAAATGGGGGCCGGCATTGCTGCCAGCCCCCACTGCGCCGAGCGAAGGATCTGCCGGTGTTCGTAACCTGGTCAGCCCAAGCCCGAAGGCTCATTCCGACCCGTTTTCGATCCTGGCTCACCAGCTCAGGCGTCGCTTCCTTTCGAACAACTCCCTCGTGAGAGGAGCCCGACCGGCCCATTCGACTGCGCCGCCCGAAAGCTCGCTGGTCTCCTCGACCTGTCCGGCCTGGCATGAGAACCGAAGTCC
>JANPMU010000349.1:0-13243 GCA_031427095.1 Sphingomonas sp. | reverse complement strand
TGCTCGAATTCATCGGCGACGCCCCGCTCGTCGCGCATAATGCGAGCTTCGACTTCGGATTTCTCAATCATGAGCTTGGCCGGCTTTCCCGTCCGGCGGTGTGCTTGTCGCGGATGGTCTGCACCCTGGTCCTCGCGCGCGGTCGTCATCCGGGTGCGAAGCACAGCCTCGACGCTTTGTGCAGCCGCTTCGGAGTCGATCGCAGCCAGCGGGTCAAGCATGGCGCGCTGCTCGATGCGCAACTGCTGGCGCAAGTCTATGTCGAGCTCACCGGGGGGCGCCAGATCGGGCTCGGGCTGGTCGCCGAGGATATGCCCGGGCTGGCGCAGTCGGCTGCCACAGTGTCGGCTGCGCGTCCGGTGCGCGCACCACGGCCGCACGGCGCATCGGTCGAAGAGCTTGATCGACACCATAGTTTTGTGGCTGGTCTGACTGACGCGTTATGGCACCGTTTGGACCGTGGTGAGTTGACGAGAGAGCGCAACGCGGCCTAACCGCCGCGCGCTTCAATTGGGAAGAGGAGTGGACATTTGGACGTTCGGGTCGCGGGCCATCAGGTCGATACCGGGGACGCATTGCGGAGCCATGTCACGGACCGCATCGGTGCGATCGCCAATAAATATTTTTCACGTGCAGTGGCCGCCAATGTCACCTTCGGCCGCGGTCCGCATGACAGTTTCACGTGCGACATTGTCGCACCGGTCTCGCAAGGCGTGGTGCTGAAAGCATCGAACCACGCCGGTGATGCGCACATCGCCTTCGAGGGCGCCGCGACCAAGATCGAGCGCCAGCTAAGCCGGTATGTCAGTCGCCTGCGCGACCACAAGCAGGAAGGCGCGGGCGAGATTGTCGAGAATGCGGGTTATACGGTTTTTGCCGCCCCACCCGAAAAAGCCGACACGGCAACGCATCCCGTGATCATCGCCGAAACCCGGGTCGATATTCCCGATGCGTCGGTGTCCGACGCGGTGATGATGATGGACTTGCGCAACACCAACGCGCTGATGTTCCGCAACAGCGTCAGCGGGGCTTTCAACATGGTTTATCGCCGCGATGACGGGACGATCGGGTGGGTCGAACCGATGTCGAGCTGACGACCGACGCTCTGCGGTCTAAGGCCCATTCGCCGCATCCCTTTTTTGGCCACCCGGCCCAGTCAGAGCGCGTTGACATGCAGCTTTCCCAATTCCTTGATTTCGAATCGATCCGGTCCAGCCTCGTCGCGCCGAACAAGCGTGGCTTGATCCAGCAGCTCGGACAGATCGCGGGTCAGCGCCTCGGTGCCGATCCCGCGGCGATCATTGCCAGCGTGGCCGAGCGCGAACGGCTCGGTTCGACCGGATTTGGCAATGGCGTCGCGATTCCGCACGGCAAGATCGCTGGCCTCACCGAGCTTTACTGCCTTGCCGCGCGCCTCAACGAACCCCTTGATTACAAGGCGATCGACGGGCAGCCGGTCGATCTGGTCTTCCTGCTCCTGTCCCCGCTCGATGCGGGTGCCGAACATCTGAAGGCGCTGGCAGCGGTCAGCCGGGTGATCCGTCACGCGCCGACGCTCGAAAAACTGCGCGGTGCCAGATCGCGCGACGCGTTCGCGGCAGTGCTCCTGGGTGTCGATGAACGCGACGCTGCCTGACATCGCGTCGTTGACCGAGGCCCCGGTCAATCTTTTGGTCGAATCGCATCTGACGATCCACGAACCAGCGCGCAGCGAGATCAACCAATCGCTTACGCCGGATATGTTTCATGCGGCCGGGGCGGCGCACGGGACATTGTTTTTCAAAATGCTCGACGACGCCGCTTTTTATGCCGCCAACAGCCTGGTCACCGACCGCTTCCTCCTGACCACGGCATTCAACATGCATTTCACGCGCGGCACCTTCCTTCGCTCGGACATCGGGTTGGGCGGGCTTCCCGGCTACAGCGCCAAGTGACCGGCCCACGGCTGGCCGCAGCGGTCGAAGCGTCGGCATTGATCCGGCGAATCTCGGGCGAAGGCGGGTTCGCGACAATCATCGCCAGAGGGGATGCGGAGCGCGGTTCCTTATTGCTCATCATCACCGAGCGCGGGCGCCATGCCGCGCTGCTCGAACGCATGCTTAACGCCGATGGCGATTATCACTGGCAGAGCAGCGGCCCGAGCGAATTAAATGCGATCAAGCTCGCCGAATGGCTTGCGAATCGTCGACGGTCGGATCCCGATTTATGGTTAATTGAACTGGACGTCCCGTCGGCAGAACGATTCATCGCTGAAACGATCTCGACAGGTTGACCCGCCTGTCCGCCGCGCCGAAACGAGCAACCAAGCAAGCGCGGGGGGCGTCACGGCAGCTAAATCGAGCAAGCCGGACGCCACGCAGACGGGGGATCGTCACACGGCTGGGGCAGCATTTTCGCGCTGCATGGGCTGCGACGCCGGTTCACCGCATAGTTGATGGACTCAATGTTCAAATCCTTTCGTTCGGCTATTCTGGTCATCGCGGCGTTCGGCGCCAGCTCGGTTGCTCCGGCGCAGGTCGCGCCCTTGGCTGAACCGTTGATCGGCACCGGCGCGACGCTCGTCCCGGCGATGGTCATCCCGCAAACGATCAATCGGCTGACCGATCAGCCACCTGCTGGACTCGCTCCGGCCATCATCGTCGACGAAGCCGTCGAGCCTGCGGCTCCGGTGCCCGTCGTCAAACCGTCGGCCAATCTCTCCGCGCTGGTCGCCCAGCTCCGCGCTTCCGACGCCGGGAGCCGCGAGCTCGAATGTCTGGCTGGCGCGATCTACTTCGAATCCAAGAGCGAGCCGCTCGCCGGTCAGCTTGCGGTCGGCAACGTCATCGCCAATCGCAGCAAGTCGGGGCGGTTCCCGTCTTCCTATTGCGGGGTCGTGTTCCAGCGCAGCCAATTCTCATTTGTTCGCGGCCGCGCGCTTCCGCCGATTTCGCGCTCGGGCATGCAGTGGAAGACCGCGGTGGCGATCGCCCGGATCGTCGATCGCGCGCTCCACGTCTCGTCGGTGCCCAAGGCGCTGTTCTTCCACGCCCGCCGGGTTTCGCCGGGTTGGCGCCTGACCCGCCTCGGCACCGTCGGAAATCACGTCTTCTACCGCTAGGCAGTCGCGAAGCACTTCCAAATGTTCATGGTTCATTCTAGCGTCGGGCAATGGAGTCCGCAGCGCTAGCACCGGCCAGTTTTGCCGATTCGCGGCCGATCGCGGGCGACGTCGCGCGAGGCGTGACCCGCCTGTTCTGCCGCCAGGATCTGTTCGCGATTTGCGAGGTGCCGCTGCCCAATGGGCGGCGCGCCGACATGATGGCGATCGACGCCAGGGGCGCGTTGACCATCGTCGAGATCAAGGTCGCGCGAGCGGACCTCGTCGGCGACTGCAAATGGACCGATTATCTCGATTATTGCGACCGTTTCTTCTGGGCGGTGCCGCAACCGTTGAGCCTGCTGCTCGAGCGCGAATGTTTTTTGCCCGAGCGCGCCGGACTGATCGTGGCCGACCGTTATGACGCCGCGATCATCCGCGAAGCGGTGACCACTCCGCTTGCCCCGGCGCGGCGCAAGGCGGAATTGTTGCGATTCGCGCGCCGTGCCGCGCGGCGGCTCTCGGCCCAGATCGACCCCACGCTTGGGTTCGGGTCCTGAATCTTACCGGATCGACGGTCCGACGATCGTCCGCTTGGCCGGTTTGACGCTGTCGATGAGCTTGAGCATATCGGTCGAACGGCGATCCTGCTTGGCATAATCGCGCGCGCTGAAGCCCGCCGCATGGTCGGTTTTGCTGGGGTCGGCTCCCGCTTCAAGCAACAAGCGCACGATCACCGGCTGGCGCTGCTGGACCGCGATAATCAGCGGGGTTTCACCGCGACGATTGGCCAGATCGACCTTGGCTCGGACCCCGAGCAACGTCCGCGCGCCCTCGACAAAGCCGAGCCGCGCCGCGATCGCCAGCGGCGTGTCACCGATCGCGTCGCCGACATCGGGATCGGCGCCCTTGCCGAGCATGAATGCCAGCCAGTCGATCGATCGCGCGCGGGTAACGACGTGCAAAGCGGTCTCGCCCTTGGCACCGCGGTAATTCAGCACGGTCGATCCGCGCCCGTTGATCAGCTCCATCGCCTTGGAGCCATTCTGCTCGCGCACCGCAGCGAGGAATGTTTCCCCGACCGTCCCCAATTGCGCGGCGAGCGGCATCGCCACCATTCCGAGCACCAGTGCCACCCCCGCCTTGCGCAGACCATTCATCGCATCATCCCCGTCCTCAGCTTGATCGCGCTTCACTAGCAGACCATGGCTGGCCCGACCATGAACGCGAATCACGCCTTTTGGGAAAAACCCTTGGAATCGCTCGACCGCGGCGAGTGGGAGGCTTTGTGCGACGGTTGTGGCCGCTGCTGTCTCCACAAGCTCGAGGATGACGAAACCGGCGAGCTTTATGCGACCAATGTGGCGTGCAAATTGCTCGACCGGCACAATGGTCGATGCACCTCTTATCCGACGCGCAAGAAGCATGTCGCCGATTGCGTGACGCTCGACCGGACCAAGCTCGACAAATTGGAATGGTTGCCGTCAAGCTGCGCCTATCGCCTTCGCGCCAATAATGAACCGCTTCCCGAATGGCATTATCTGGTTTCGGGCGACGCCGAGAGCGTTCACCGCGCGGGCCAGTCGACCCGTGGCTGGACGATCAGCGAAGTCGATGCCGGCGAGCTGGAATATCATTGTGTCGACCGCCCGCTCTGACGGTCATTATGACCACCCCGATTTGCCGGTCCCGCTCGCCCTTCGACGGGTGACCGGAGCGCGCTCGCTGCGCCTCCGCTACGATGCCAACCGCAATCTGCTCAAGCTGACCTGTCCCGTGCGAACCAGCCCCAAGGCCGCGCTGCGCTGGGCCGGCCAGCAGCGTGCCTGGGTCGATGCTCAGCTTGCCGCCACACCTCCTGCCGAACCGTTCGTCCCGGGCGCGACGATTCCCTTCGAGGGGCGCGAGATCCTGCTGCTGTGGGATGCGCCGGCATCGCGCCGCGCTTTGTTCGATGGCGACGTTTTGCGCTGCGGCGGGCCGCTCGAAGGGTTTGCGCGGCGGATTGAAAGCGCGTTGCGTGCCGCTGCCCGTGATCGCCTGTCGAGCGAGACCGCCGAAATCGCGGCGCGCGCCGGGGTCACTGTCCTCGCGGTCACGCTGGGCGACGCCGATACGCGCTGGGGAAGTTGTTCGGCGAGCGGGCGGATCCGCTACAATTGGCGGCTGATCCTCGCTCCGCCGGCGGTGCGGCGATGGGTCGTCGCGCACGAGGTCGCGCATCGCCGCCACATGAATCACGGGCCGGCGTTCAAAGCCCATGAGGCCGAATTATTCGACGGTGATGTCGATCAGTCGCGCCGTTTATTGCGACGGCTCGGGCCTCGGCTCAAGCGGATCGGGCGGGGGCTCTGAGCGCGGCGGTGGCGCCGGGGCCGGGCGCTGCGACGGCGCGCGTTGCTCGCCACGGCCGAGCACTTCGTCGAGCCATTGCTGATCGGCCGGCGCACCGGGAGCGGGTGCGGTTCCGGGCACCACGCCAGGTTCGCCCAGCGGCGGCGCGGACTGGATCGGATTGCCGTCGGCATCGACCAGCGGCTCGTCCGCAATGGGTGCGCCCCACGCCTCCTCATCCGGCTCGAGCTGCCAGTCGGGCAGCGGCACCGCGACCTCGAACGTCTCGACCGGGCGATTGGCCACCGCCGCCACCATGAAATCATGAAAGGCGCGCGCCGGTGCGGTCCCGCCCTGCAGCCCGGCGACCGGACGCGCATCGTCACGGCCCATCCACACGCCGGTCGTCAGCCCGCTTGAAAAACCGATGAACCAGCCATCCTTGTTCGAACTGGTGGTCCCGGTCTTGCCCGCCACCGGGCGACCGATCTGCGCCGCCCGCCCGGTCCCGGTGAGCACAGCGGCCTGCAGCAGGTCGGTCATCTCCCCGGCAACCCACGGCGCGACGAGCACGCGGTCCTCGCCGCGATCGTGCGTGTAAAGCAACCGCCCCTCAGCGGTGACGACCTTGCGAATGGCGAACGGCGGAGTCGAAATCCCGCGATTGCCGACCGAGGCGAAGGCGCGCGTCATGTCGAGCAGCCGCACGTCGCTGGTCCCCAGCACCATCGACGGAAAGGTCGAGATGGTTCCGGTGATCCCGAACCTGCGCGCCATGTCGGCAATCGTCGAAAAACCAAGCTTGGCGCCGATCTGCGCACTGATCGTGTTGATCGACCGGGCAAAGGCTTCGCGCAGCGTGACCGGACCGGCAAAGGCGCGGGTCGAATTGCGCGGACGCCAGCCGCCGATGTCGATCGGCTCGTCGACCATTGTGTCGGTCGGCTTCATTCCGCTCTCGAGCGCGGCGAGATAGACGAATAATTTGAACGCAGAGCCCGGCTGACGCTCGGCCTGGGTCGCGCGATTATAGAGCGAATCGACATAATCGCGTCCGCCGACCATCGCCCGCACCGCGCCGTCACGGTCGAGCGCGACCAGCGCGCCCTGCGCCCCGCGCGGCGTGTTGGCCGCGATTGCGCGGTCGGCCAGCGCCTGCATTCTGGGATCGAGCGTGGTGAACACGTCGATCGGCTCGCTCGTCTCGTCGATCAGCGTATCGAGCTGGGGCAGCGCCCAGTCGGTGAAATAGCGTACGCTGTTCTGCTTGATCGTGGGCTCCAGCCGAATCCGCGCCGGATCCACGCTCGCCGCCACCGACCGGCTGATGAAGCCATTATCGACCATCGACTTCAGAACCACCCCGGCGCGCTGCCGCGCGGCCTCGGCATCGGCGGTCGGCGAATAGTTTGACGGCGCCTTGACCAGGCCGGCGATGATCGTCGCCTCGCCCAGCGACAGGTCGCGCGCGCTATGCCCGTAGAAGCGCCGCGACGCCGCATCGATACCGTAAGCCCCGCCGCCGAAATAGACCCGGTTGAGGTAGAGCTCGAGGATCTGGTTCTTCGTGAATTTGCGTTCGATCGCCAGCGCCAGGATCGCTTCCTTGACCTTGCGACCAAAGGTGCGGCTGTTGGTCAGGAAGATGTTGCGCGCGAGCTGCTGGGTGATCGTCGACCCGCCCTGGGTCCAGCGCCCGGCCTGGACCCGCACCTTGACCGACCGCGCGACGCCAATCGGGTCAACCCCGATATGGCTGCGGAAGCGCTTGTCCTCGACTGAAATCATCGCCGCGCGCATCGCCGGGGGAATGTCGTCGTAGCCCAGCCATTGGCCAAAGCTGGGACCGAGCGACACCAATACGCTGCCATTGGCGGCGCGCACCCGGATCATCTGGCCAAGGTCGGATCGCCGGCTCAGCTCCGAATAATCGGGCAGCGAGCCCATTGCGACCGCGACCGCAATCCCCAGGGCGAGGAAGCTGAGCAATGCGGCATAAAGCGACGCCTTAAGCAGCGTGATCAGCGTCTGGCGGGTGGAAGTCGGTGCGGTGCGAGCCATCGAACGCAAACCGATAGGCAGTCGTCGGCGCCTCGACAAGCGTCAGTCTGCGGCGCGATCCCCGCGCTCATCCGGCGCAGGCCCCGGCTGGTCGCTCTGACGCTCGAAATCGAGCGCGGCCGAATTTATGCAATAGCGCAGGCCCGCCGGTCCCGGCCCGTCGGGAAACACATGGCCCAGATGTCCGTCGCATTTGGCGCAGCGCACCTCGGTCCGGCGCATGCCAAGGCTGTCATCGCTGTGTTCGGCGACCGCTGTTCCGGCGACCGGAGCGGTAAAGCTCGGCCAGCCGCAATGGCTGTCATATTTGCCGTCGCTGGCAAACAGCGGCTCGCCGCATCCCGCGCACAGATATTCGCCCTCGGCGGTGTTGCCGAGCAGTGCGCCGGAGCCCGGCGCCTCGGTCCCGGCCTGCCGCAGTACCCGATATTGCTCGGGGGTCAGGCGCACGCGCCATTCGTCGTCCGACCGAACCATCTTCGACATGCCTGACACTCCATGCAGATAACCAAGGTTAGCCGTGCTTTAACCCTGTTTTAGGGTCTGCCCAATAGGGACGTCGGCATGATTGGCCGAAATTGCGTCCTGTGGCTGATGCTGGCGATGATCGTCGGCCCCGTCGCCGTGCCCGCGCCTGCGGCGGCGCAATGCCGCTTGTGCGACGTCCCGACGACCGCCGCGGAACCCGCCAATGCCCCCGATTCGCCAGTGCGGCTCGAAGTTGAGGCGAGCCTCGATTTCGACCGGCTGGTGCTGACCGGCCCCGACGGCGGTACCGCCAGCCTGACCGCCACCGGATCGCGCAGCGTCACCGGTTCGGTCAGCGAGCTGAGCAGCCGGGCGATGGTCGGAAGCGCGGTGATCCGCGGCGAACCGGGACGCATGGTCCGCATCGACCTGCCGTCACGGATCGAAATGTTCGGGCTGTCCGGCAGCCAGATCATAATCGAGGATATCGCGAGTGACCTGCCGGCCAGCGCCCGCCTCGATTCGGCCGGCACCCTGACCTTTCGCTTCGGCGGTCGGCTCAAGATCCTCGGCGACGCCGAGGGCGATTATCGCGGCGATGTCCCGATTACGGTCGAATATCTGTGAGATGCCTCCGTTTCGGCGGAAAGTTTAGCGGCGCGTTAACCATCCTGCTGCGCAAAGCCGTAAGCGGTCGCGGTTAATGAGCGGATCACGGGTGGGCTGACCAAGGTCGGCAGGTCCGCGAAATCTGGAACCAAGTGGGGATATTCTCAATGAACAATTTTCTACGTATGACGTCGCTCATCGCGACGGTTGCCGCTCTTGCGCTGACCGCTGCTCCGGCCCAGGCCGCCTCGTTGGTTTCGGCCAGTCCGCAGGCCAAGGCCAAGGTCAAGATCCTGAAGGCGCTGACGCTCAGCCGCGTCGCCGACCTCGATTTCGCCACTGTCGTGCTGAGCGGAGCCGGGGCCTGGTCGGGCGAAGTGGTAGCGGTCAGCAACACCGGCGTCCGCACTTGCGGCACAACCAACCTGACCTGCTCGGGCACCACCACGGCGGCCGAATATAATGTGACCGGCTCGAACAGTGCCGTCGTCAACGTCAACGTCCCGGCATCGGTGACGATCACCAATGCCGCCGGCAACACGCTCAGCGTTACGACCAGCGGAGCGCCAAGCTCGGTGACCATGCCCAATTCGGGCAGTGTCGGCGTCAACTTCAAATTCGGTGGCACGATCACTTTAGCGTCGACCACTCCCGACGGTTTCTACTCGGGCGACATCGCTGTCACCGCCGACTATCAGTAAGCGCTGAATCTCGGTCGATCGACCAGATCGAGCGGACAGGGGGGTCGCCGGTTTCCGGCGGCCCCCTTTTTCGTGGCCAGCGGGCATCGACCGCGCGACCAGACCATGTTTGCGGGGATGGTTAGCGGAAAAGTAACCATTACGGATGAAAGAGGACCACTAGCTCCATTTCGGAGCGATTGGGGGCGTCCGCTGATGACATCGCGTTTTTCCAAGACCTTGTTGAGCGCGGCGGCGCTGCTCGCGCCCGCGCTGGCTTTTGCTCCGGCGCGGGCCGGCGTCGGCGACCTGCTCGTCGCCCCGACGCGGATCATCCTCGATGGGCGGCGCGGGACTGAAATCATCCTCAACAATATCGGCGAGGAGGAAGCGACCTATCGCATTTCGGTCGAGCTTCGCCGGATGACCAAAGCGGGTGAGCTTGAGGACGTGCCCGCGCCAAGCGCCGAGGAACTGGCCGCGCAGGCGATGGTCCTCTACGCCCCGCGCCGCGTCACCCTGCCCCCCCGCCAGCCGCAGGCGATCCGCATTTCCGCACGCGCGCCCGAAGGTCTGGCCGACGGCGAATATCGCGTCCACCTGCTGTTCCGCGCGGTGCCCAAACCGCGCCCGATCGCCAGGCCGGGCGAAGTCCAGGGCGTCGCCATCTCGCTCACCCCGATCTACGGCGTGACCATCCCGGTGATCGTCCGCCTCGGCAATCTTTCGGCCAGGGCCGGGATCGCCGAAGTCCGTCTGACCAAACAGGCCGGCAAGCCTGCCATCGCCCTCGACCTGTCGCGCAGCGGCGACCGTTCGACCTATGGCGAGATCCGCGTGATGAAGGCGGGCATTGCCGAACCGATCGCGCAACAGCGCGGGGTCGCGGTCTACAAGGAGCTCGCCGAACGGACAGTGACCATCCCGGTCAATGACAAATATGCCGCCGCGCTGAGCGGTCCGGTCACCGTCCAATATATCGAAAGTGCGGAAGAGGGCGGCCGCATACTTGCGGAAACCCAGGCGGTGTTGCGCTAGGAGCATCGGGCGCGAGGGGCACTCAGGGTCATGGCGCGGAGGCGTTGGTGGCACGGCGCGCTGGCGCTGCTGGCGTTGTCCTGCGCCGGCGGCGTTGCCGCAACCGCCGCATCCCCGCCGTGGTCGCCCGATCCCGACGAACAATTGCTGCTCGACGTCAACATCCGTCAGTTGAGCCTCGGCGACGGCGCCCGCGCTTATCCGACTCCCGAAGGCGTCTGTATCGTCCTTGGCGATTTGCTCCATGCGCTCGACGTACCGCTTAAAATCGATGTCACGACCAACGTCGCCAGCGGCTGGGCATTCAGGGAAGACCACAGGATCGTCATCGATCGCGCGCGCGGCGAAGTATCGTTCGGGGCCAGGCGCGAACCCCTTCCGGCGGCAACGATCCGCGACACGCCCGAAGGCTGGTGCGTCGACAGCCGCGCGATCGGCGCGTGGTTCGGAATCGGCGTCGAAGCCAACACCCGCGGCTCGGTTTTGCTGCTCACGACCGACACCAAGCTTCCGGTGGAACTGGCGATCGAGCGGCGCAAGCGCGCGCAGCAGATTATTCCGGCGCGGCTCGACCTCGCCGGACTTCCGCAGGTGCGCCTGCCCTATCGCATGTGGCGCACCCCGGCGCTCGACTTCGTTGTCAACGGCGGCGCGACCTATAATGCCCACAGCGGACTCAAGGTCGATCGCCAGGCTTCGCTTTACGCTTCGGGCGAGGTCGCGATGATGTCGGTCGACGCGCGCATCGGCACCAGCCGCACGGGGGTTCCCAACAGCGTCCGCCTGCGCGCCTTTCGTACCGATCCCGACGGCGAATTGCTCGGTTTCCTCCGCGCAACCCATTTCGCGCTCGGCGATGTCGGCGGACTTGCCACGCCGCTTGTCGGCGGAGCGTCGCAAGGGCGCGGCGCGCTCGTCACCAACCGCCCGCTCGACCAGCCCAGCGCATTCGATCGGACCAATTTCGTCGGTGAACTGCCAAGTGGCTGGGAAGCCGAGATTTACCGCAACGGCGTGCTGCTCGGCTTCGCCACAGACAGTAATGATAATCGTTATCATTTTGATGACGTCCAGCTGCAATATGGCGACAACCGCTTCGAAATCGTCACTTATGGCCCCCAGGGCCAGATCCGGCGGCGCAGCGAAAGCGTCACGATCGGTCCGCAAGCCATTCCGCCGGGCAAGAACTGGTATTGGGCCGGCGCCAACCAGGTCGGCCGCGATCTTGTCGGGCCCATGGGCAAGACCGGCGAGCCGGCGCGTGACAGCGGCTGGAACGCGACCGCCGGGATCGAGCATGGCATCGACAAGCGCACGTCGGTCGCGGCGCTGGTGCAAACCCTGGTGGTCGACGACAAGCGCCTGTCCTACGTCGAGGCGTCGATCCGGCGGACCGTCGGAACTGCTCTGGTCGAACTTGGCGGCGCTTTTGAACGCGGCGGCGGATTTGCCGCGCGCGCCAGCCTGATCGGCAAGTTCGGGCCGCTCAATCTCAGCGCCGAATCGATCTTCGCGCGCAATTTCCTCTCGACCCGGATCCGCGACGGGACCGTCGGCGAACATCGTCTCGCGCTCGACGCCCCGCTCAAGATCGGCCGCACCCGCGTTCCGGTCCATGCCGACGTTCGGCTTCGCCAGCTGGCGGACGGCAGCAGCGCGCTCGAAGGCGCCGCGCGGCTCTCGACGACGTTTCGCAACTTCATATTGTCCGCCGAGCTCGGGGTCGAAAAGCAGCGCGACCCGAGCGGCGTGGGGCAACCGGCGGTGATCGACACGACTTTTGCCGGTATTGGCCGGATCGGCGCGGTGCGCGTTCGCGGCAGCGCGAGGTGGGACATTGCCCCGCAGGCGCGGTTCCGCACGGCCGAGTTGACCGGCTATTGGTCGGCCTCCGACCGCAGCGACTGGGAGGGCACGCTGGCTTATGACGGCAGCGGCAGGCGCGGTCGTGCCCGGATCGCGCATATCCACCATTTCAACCCCGTTTCGGTCTCGCTTTCGGGTGAAGCAGCGACCAACGGATCGCTCGCGGCGGGCTTCAACCTGGCTTTCTCGCTCGGCAGCGATCGCGGCGGCGGACTGTTCAACCTGACCCATCGCAAGCTCGCCACCAACGGCGCGGTCAAGGCGCGCGTGTTCCGCGACGATAATGACAATGGGGTTCGCGATAAAGGCGAGCCGCTTGAACAGGGCGCGATCGTCACTGCGGGAATGCAAATTTCCGATTCCGCGACCGATTCCACCGGAACCACCCGCGTCGAGGGACTGCAGATCTTTCGCCCGGTCGCGATCGGGATCGACACCAGCACGCTCGCCAACCCTTCGCTGGTCCCGCGCAAGGCGAACCAGGTCGTCACGCCGCGCCCCGGGATCACGACCATAATCGATATCGCGCTGGTCGGGGGTGGCGATGTCGAAGGCATGCTGGTCAAGAGCGGCGGCGGCGGGTTCGAAGGGCTCGATGTCGAGCTGGTCGATTCGCGCGGCGCCGTGGTCGCCACCGGGCGCAGCGATTACGATGGCTATTTCCTGTTCGAGAAAATCGCCTACGGCCATTATACCATCCGCCTCGCCAGGGCCTCGGCCGAAGCCGCGCGCTCGAACGCAGCGCTGGATCGCGCGTTCGATGTCACTCCGGAAAAACCGCTCGTTCGTCTGGGGGCGATCCCGGTCACACCGGCCCAAAGACTCGCGAAGCTCTGACTGCAGCCAAAGTCGCGCCGCACGACTTTCAACCTGCAATTTCGAGATAGCGGCCGGACCGTGCGGCTGAATCGCCGGCGGGGCGGGGCGGGTCGCGGCGGGGCGACTCGAGGCGGGTCGGGTCGAAGCGGGGGCGCGGCCCGCTAGAGTCGCTAAAGTCGCACTGCTCACGCGCGCGAGGGCCGGATGGCTGGTCGGCATATCCGCCTGCGCGGGAGTTGCGCGGTGGACCAACGGGAGCTCCGCCGAGCCAGCGCAAAGGCGAGGAGTG
>JANPMU010000348.1:0-2292 GCA_031427095.1 Sphingomonas sp. | reverse complement strand
ACAGCGTCAGCGTGGCGACAACCTTCCGCGCCGAACTCGACCGCGCCGGGGTCATCTTCCGTTCGATTTCGGAGGCGGTGAAGGAATTCCCCGACCTGGTCCGCCAGTATCTCGGCAGCGTCGTGCCGCAGCGCGACAATGTCTTCGCCTGCCTCAACGCCGCAGTGTTCAGCGACGGCACCTTCGTGCTGGTCCCCGAGGGGGTTCGCTGCCCGATGGAACTGTCCACTTATTTCCGCATCAATGCCGAGAACACCGGCCAGTTCGAGCGCACTTTGATCGTCGCCGAAAAGGGATCCTATGTCTCTTATCTCGAAGGTTGCACCGCGCCGATGCGCGACGAGAATCAGCTTCACGCCGCAGTGGTCGAAATCTACGCGCACGAGGATGCCGAGGTAAAATATTCGACCGTCCAGAACTGGTATCACGGCGACGCCGACGGCAAGGGCGGGATCTTCAATTTCGTCACCAAGCGGGCGTTGTGCTCGGGTGCGCGCAGCAAAGTGAGCTGGACCCAGGTCGAAACCGGCAGCGCGATCACCTGGAAATATCCGTCGTGCATCCTGAAGGGCGAGGGCAGCGTCGGCGAATTTTATTCGGTCGCGCTGACCAACAACCGCCAGCAGGCCGACACCGGCACCAAGATGGTCCACATCGGCGCCAACACCCGCTCGACGATCATCTCCAAAGGGATCAGCGCGGGCAAATCGAACAACACCTATCGCGGACTGGTGAGGGTGCTTCCCGGCGCCGAGAATGTCCGCAATTTCACCCAATGCGACAGCCTGCTGCTCGGCAGCGACTGCGGCGCGCACACCGTCCCCTACATCGAAGTCAAAAACCCCACCGCGCAGATCGAGCATGAAGCGACGACATCGAAAATCAGCGACGACCAACTCTTCTACGCCATGTCGCGCGGCCTCGACGCCGAAGCGGCAGTCGCGCTGATCGTCAACGGCTTCGCCCGCGAAGTGCTCAAGCAACTCCCGATGGAGTTCGCGGTAGAGGCCCAGAAGCTGTTGGGAATTTCGCTTGAGGGGAGCGTGGGGTGACCAAGATCGCTGCAATCGCGTTCATGATCCTCGTAGACCTGATCATTTGGTGGGTCATTCGAACCTACGATCGACGTGGCGTGATCCTGAGTTTGCCCTGGAACACCTACCGCGACCGATCACCACGCGCATTCCGGGTGCAGCTCGGAATGCTGCGAATGTCGTTAGCGCTCTGCATTGCTTTCACGGTGATCGTCACAGCCATGCTGTTGTTTGGAACAGAGAATGCTTGAAATTGAAAACCTCCACGCCACGGTCGCTGGTAAGCCGATCCTCAACGGGCTGACGCTCAATGTCCCCGCGGGCGAGGTGCATGCGATCATGGGGCCCAATGGCGCGGGCAAGTCGACGCTCGCTTATGTCCTCGGCGGGCGGCCGGGCTATGAGGTGACCGCAGGGTCGGTGACGTTCACACCTCCCCGTCACCCCGGCCTTGAGCCGGGGTCTGCCTGCCTTGAGGACGGGAAGGAAAGGCGGATCCCGGGTCAAGCCCGGGATGACGGGAGGGGGATGGATCTCCTCGCCATGGCGCCGCACGAGCGCGCTGCCGCCGGGCTGTTCCTCGGCTTCCAATATCCGGTCGAAATTCCCGGCGTGTCGTCGTTCCAGTTCGTCCGCGAGGCGCTCAATGCGCAGCGCCGCGCGCGCGGCGAAAAGGAGCTGTCGGGGGCCGAATTCATCCGTCTCGCCAAGGCCGAAGCTGTCGGCCTCGGGATGGATCCCGAGATGCTCAAGCGCCCGGTCAATGTCGGTTTCTCGGGCGGCGAGAAAAAGCGCGCCGAAATGGTCCAGATGGGGATCATCCAGCCCAAGCTCGCGATCCTCGACGAGACCGATAGCGGGCTCGACATCGACGCGCTGCGGATCGTCGCCGCAGGGATCAACCGCATCATGCGCGCGCCCGACAAAGCGGTGCTTTTGATCACCCATTACCAGCGCCTGCTCGACCATGTGCGGCCCGACCGCGTCCATGTCCTGTCGGGCGGAAAAATCACCCGCAGCGGCGGCCCCGAACTCGCGCACGAACTCGAGCGCGAAGGCTATGTCGAGGTGGCCGCGTGAGGGCGCTTGGCATTCCCGTCACCCCGGCCTTGAGCCGGGGGTCTGCCTGCCTTTGCGCGGCAAGTCGAAGGCGGATCCCGGGTCAAGCCCGGGATGACGATACAGGCGGGCGCGTGACCGCGCTCCCGACCCGGAAGCTCGAAGCCTATCGCTACGCCGATATCAACGCACTGGCATC
>JANPMU010000347.1:0-2026 GCA_031427095.1 Sphingomonas sp. | reverse complement strand
CGGATCGCGCGGTGGACCACGCCGCATTCACCCATGATGCCGACCTTGGTTTCGGGAAGGCCGAACTGAGCCGTATCGGACGCAACGATGATGTCGGCGCACATGGCGAGCTCGAATCCACCGCCGACGCAAAAGCCTTGGACCGAGGCGATCAACGGTTTCGTTAGCATAACGAGCGGGCCAGCGATTCCCGTAAGGCCACCGCCCAGCGCCATGCGACCGTCGCGGTCCGTTCCGCCGCTGACGTCGCCGCCGATACAAAAGCCTTTTTCGCCCTCGGCGGAGAGGACCGCGACCCAAATGTCCTTATCCTGGTTGATGATTTTCCAGGCGTCGAACAACAATTGGTCCATCTCGGCGGTGATGGCATTCAGGCCTGATGGGCGGTTGAGCCGCACATAGGCAACGTGCCCGTCTTTGCGGAATTCGACGTCGCTCATGATTTACCCTTTGTTTCCGTGGTCAGCGGCGTTGAAGGCGAGACGCGATAATCGGCCATTACCGCCTTCAAGCCCTGTTTGCGAATGCGCTCGCGGATGGCGAGTACGGCCGGTTCGACATGCAAAGTCGCATCAACCTCGGCGATTCCATCCAGTGCCCGGCGGAAACCGGCCGCTTCAGCCGCGCGGTTGATCGACAGCTTTTTCATACGCAGCACTTCGGGCGGTGTCAGTGCGATCCGCTCCGCAAGCGAATTGACTGCGTCGACCAGCGTGTCCGCCGGAACGCTGTGATTGGCCCAGCCCCACTCGACCGCGGTGCGGCCGTCGATCCAGTTACCGGGGATGAACGCCAGTTCCTTGGCCCGTTTTGCACCGACCTGCGCCACCCACGTGGGGGCAACATAGCCGCCACCGATCGGGACTTTCGGCTCGCCGATGCGCGCGTCATGGGCCACCACGGTCATGTCGGCGAAGACGCACATCTGCGCCCCCACGCCGAAACAATAGCCGTGGACCGCAGCGATGATCGGCTTGGGATGGTCCCACATCTCGAGCCAGCGCTCGACATTGCGCTGGAGGCGCGCCTGATCATCCGCAACGTCCGGGACGGCGGAATCGCCGCCGTAACCGCCAAGGTCCATGCCGGCGCAGAACCCCTTGCCTGCACCACGCACACCGATGACTGGCGCGCCTTCGTCGCGGAGCCGGGCCAGCGCGTCGGAGAATTCATCGAGCATCGTCGGTGACAAAGCGTTGGCCTGTTCGGGCCGGTCGAGCACAATCCAGCTGATCGCCTGTTCATGGTCGAGCCGAATAGTCTCATAGTTCGACAAAATAGTCCCTACTCCACTCGACCGATCGAATTCGCCGCCCTGACATGGTAATCGGTGGTCATCGTGGTTTTCAGGATACGCGTCTTGAACTTCCACTTCCCGTCCCGCTTGACGACCACGTCGTGGTATTGGCCGTAGAGGAAGCCGTCGGGCCGCTCTTTCGTGTAGCGGTGGATCGCCATGACGACGGCGCGCACGGTCGCTTCGGAATCGCTCACGAAGTCGATGCAGACGTTTGACACGTGGTGCGTTGTGGCGACGAAAAAGGTGGCGATGCCATCGAGCGTCTTCTTATAGGCTTCGATGCCCACTGCCTCGAAGTTGGGGGCATAGCTGACTTCGCAATCATCGACGAACAGCTCGGCCATCCGCTCCGGCATGTTCATGTCGAGAAAATAGGCATAGTCGTAGATTATCCGCTCGATGGCGCGCTCATCGAGCAATCGGGCCAACGCCTTGTCCTGATCCATCCTCAGTGTCCCTTCCACATGCTGGCGGAGAAATCGGCAGGGTCCGTCGGCTGCGATGCCGACGAACCCTGCCCAGTTTGGTCCCGATCTGCAGGCGCGATCACAAGCCGGCATTCAGCCTGTCGCAAATCGTGCCAAACTCGTGATCGTCGGGCCGGAGGCAATCCGTCCTAAAACTTGACGGAGAGTTCCGCGCCAAATGTCCGTGGCTCACCGGGATACCAGGTATTCACACCATTCGAGGCGCCAAGCGCATAGCCCGAACTCCAGTACAGCTTAT
>JANPMU010000346.1:0-3326 GCA_031427095.1 Sphingomonas sp. | reverse complement strand
GATACCGCGATCCCGCAACTGATGCAGACCGACGCGTTCGAGTTGATGGTCAAGGATCCGGGGTTCCGCGCGCTGGTCGCCGACCCGGGCTTCGCCATTCTCGCCAAGGACCCGCAGGCATTCGCGGCGATCGCCAAAAACGCCAAATTATTCACCGCTCTCGCCGCCGATCCGAAGGCGTTCGCCGCGGCCGCCGACCGTGCCGGGGCGATGGCCAAGGCGGCGAACGGCAATCCGCAGGCGTTCGCCCAGATGGCCGCCAACTCAAGCGGTTTTGCGACGCTGGCCCGCAATACGCAGGCGCTGGCGGTGATGGCGGCGCATCCGCAGGCGCTGGCGGCGCTGGCCAGCAGTCCGCAGGCGCTGGCCGCGATCACATCGAATCCGGGCGCGTTCGCCACCTTCGCCAAGGATATGCAGGCGTTCAAGTCGGCGCTTGCCAATCCGGCGGCATCGGCGGCGATGGCCGGCAACGCACAGGCGTTCAAGACGCTTGCCGCCGATCGCAACGCGATGAGCGCATTGTCGAAGGACCCCGGCGTGTTCGGGGCGATCGCCAGGAGCGCAAGCGCGATGCAGCTGCTGGCGCGCGATTCGCAAGCGGCGATGGCGCTGCAGGCAGTGGCGAGCAATCCCCGGGTATTCGCCGCGCTGTCCGCCAATCCGCAAGCCTTCCAGTCGGCGGCGATGAGCGCTCGAGCATTCCAGTCGAGTGGCTTGTCGCGCGCCGGGCTCAACGCGCAAATGGCATCAGCGATGAACAAGAACCCGAGCGCGATGGCGGCTATGGCGTCAAATCCGCAGGCGTTCGCGGCACTCGCCAATTCGCCGCGCGCGCTGGCGGCGCTGGCCAATAATGCCCAGGCGTTCAACGCATTGGCTCAGCAGGCCAATTTCCAGACGCTGGCGAGCAATCGGGCATTCGGGGCGATGCTCAACAGCGCATCGTTCAGCCAGAAGATGCGAACGCAATAGGTCGGGCGGTCGCCGCGAGGGAGGGGACTTTCTCGCGGCGGGTCGGGCAGCGGCACGGGTCGCTGCGTGGTGCGTGAGGGGGACATATGGCGACGCGCGGGCGGGTGTTCATGCTGTGCGCGTCGAGCGCGATCGCAATGGTCGGCGCGGAAGGCCGTGCCGGGGCGCAATCGACCACCATCCCCGAAGCGCCGCCACTGCCGGATGCTCCGCCCGCGATCCGCGAAGTCCGGTCCGCAGCAGGCACGCCCGGTTCCGATGAGCTCGGCGCGGATGCGGCATCGCTCGATGCCAACGCGCCCGATGCGAAACCGCCCGAGCCACCCGAGCCCAAGAATGTCCGCGGCAACCCGTCGGGGATCCCGCTGAGCACGCTCGAGACCGCCAATCTCAATCTGCTCTATTTCGACCCGCAGCAAACCTATCTGACGCCCTACATCGCGCGCAGTTTTGAAAATGCACTGCCGTTCGAGCGCAAATTATTCGGCTGGACCCCGTGGGACCGGACGACAGTGCTGCTCAAGGATTTTTCGGATTATGGCAATGCTGCCGCGCGATCGTCGCCGAATAATGCGCTGCTGCTCGATGTGGCGCCGTTGAGCCTGTCGTTCGAAACGTTCAGCCCGGGCGAGCGCTTTTTCACATTGATGAACCACGAGCTGGTCCATGTCGCGACGATGGACGTGTGGAACAATCGCGACGCGCGCTGGCGCAGGCTGTTCCATGGCAAGCCGATGACCATCCAGGAGCATCCCGAATCGATCCTCTATAATTATCTCGCGACCCCGCGGGTGAGTACGCCGCGCTGGTATCTCGAAGGCAGCGCGGTGTTCATGGAAACCTGGATGGCGGGGGGCTTTGGCCGCGCTCAGGGCGGCTATGACGAAATGGTGTTCCGCGCCAAGGTCCGCGACAATGGCCGCTTCTACAATCCGGTGGGACTGGAATCCGAGGGCACGGCAATCGACTTCCAGGTCGGGGTCAACGAATATCTCTATGGCACCCGCTTCCTCAGTTTCCTCGCGCTGACCTATTCACCCCAAAAAGTGATTCAGTGGCTTCGCCGCGACGAGGACAGCAAGGCCTATTACCAGGCGCAGTTCAAACAGGTGTTCGGCAAGAAGCTCGACGATGCATGGGACGATTGGATAAAATGGGAGAAAGCCTTCCAGCGCGCCAATCTGCAATCGGTCGAGGCGTTTCCGCTGACCAAGCTCAAGCGCCTGACTCCCGGCGGGCTGGGCTCGGTGTCGCGCAGCTTCTTCGATCCCGACACCAACGCGCTGATCGGGGCGTTTCGCTACCCGGGGGTCATCGGCCATGTCGGCAGCCTGTCGCTCGACAGCGGCAAGCTGCGCCATTTGACCGACATCAAGGGGCAGATGCTCTACAAGGTCACCTCGCTGGCGTTTGATCCGGACAGCGGCACCGCCTGGTACACCGCCGACAATTACGCGTTCCGTGACATCATGCAGCTCGACACGCGGAGCGGAAAGACGCGGATGGTGCTGAAGGATGCGCGGATCGGCGACATCGCGCTCAATCCGGCCGACAAGTCGCTGTGGGGACTGCGGCATCTCAACGGCTTTGTCACACTCGTCCGGCTGCCCGCGCCTTATGGCTCGTGGAGCCAGGTTCACACATTCGATTATGGCCAGAACCCGTTCGACCTCGACATCTCGCCCGACGGCGCGATGCTGTCGATGTCGTTCGGCGAGATTAATGGCGAGCAATCGGTGCAGGTGTTCCGCACCGCCGATTATGACGGCAGCGGGACTGCCCCCGCGCCGGTCGCGAAGCTGACGCTGGGCGCATCGACGCCGGAGGGATTCGTCTTCGCTCCCGACGGCCGCTTTTTGTTCGGAAGCGCTTATTACACCGGGGTGTCGAACATCTACCGGTTCGAGATCGCGACGCAGAAGGTCGAGGCGGTGAGCAATTCGTCGACCGGATTGTTCCGCCCGATGCCGCAGGCCGACGGGTCGATGATCGCTTATGAATTTGCCGGCGACGGATTCCAGCCGGTGCGGTTCGACCCCCGGCCGCTGCAAGATTTGGGGGCAGTAAAATTCCTCGGCGCGCAGATTGCGGCGAAACATCCGATCGTCAAAAGCTGGGGCGTCGGATCGCCGTCGAAAGTGCCGCTCGACAGCCTGATCACGAAGCGCGGAAACTATGTCCCGACCAAAGAGATGAAGCTCGCGGCGATCTATCCGGTGGTCGAGGGCTACAAGAAGCAGATCGGCGGCGGGCTGCATCTGATCATCGAGGATCCGCTGCAGTTCAGCCAGCTTTCGGCGACGCTGACTTACTCGCCCAATCGGTCGCTCAAAGCGGCCGAACGGCTGCAC
>JANPMU010000345.1:0-3979 GCA_031427095.1 Sphingomonas sp. | reverse complement strand
CCGAGCGTCAATTACCGGCAATTCTTGAACTCCATGACGAACGCGCGGCGGTACTGCTCGAGCTGCGCGATGGTGACGCATTGATTTATGCGCCGGGTCTAGCGGATCCGATGTGGGTCGCGCTGCGCGAGCTCGAAGCGGCGTTTACCGGTCGCGCGGTGGTTGTCGAAGCCGATCCGACGCGAGAGCGGGAAAGCGAGCGACCGTGGGACAAGACCAAGCGGACGCATTGGTTCTGGTCCGAAGTGTGGAAGGTGCGCGGTCAATTCTGGCCGGTGCTCCTGGCTGCCCTGGTCGTCAATTTACTCGCGCTGGCCGTGCCGCTGTTTACGATGAACGTTTATGACCGGGTCATCCCCAACAAGGCGATCCCGACTTTATGGGTGCTCGCGCTTGGCGTAGCGCTGGCACTGGCGTTTGACTTCGTGCTGCGGATCGCACGGTCGCAACTTATCGACGAAATCGGCCGCAAGCTCGACGCAAAATTCTCGCAAAAATTATTCGAGAAGGTGATGAACCTGCCCATGGCCGAGCGCCAGGGCAGCACCGGCGCGTTCGCGCGGCGCGTGTCCGAATATGAGAATGTTCGCGACTTCTTTGCGTCGACAACGGTGGTGCTGGTGGTCGACATCAGCTTCCTGGTGATTTTCCTGATCCTGATCACCGTCCTTGCGGGCTGGCTGGTGCTTGTCCCGCTGATCGGTATGGCGTTGATGTTGTTCGCCGGGGTCATGCTGCAAAAAGGGATGGGACGGGCGGCGCTCGATGCGCAGGCCGATTCGAGCCTGCAGCATTCGATTCTGGTTGAGTCGATTGCGGGCATCGAGACCCTGAAGGCAGCGCGGGCCGAAGGACAGATGCTGAGCCGCTGGCGGCGCTATGCGACCATGACGGCGGCGACGCAGGAGCGGATGCGGCGGCTGACCGCGATTGCCGTAAACTTGGCCAGCGTATCGCAGCAATTCATCAGCGTCGGCCTTCTGATCGGCGGCTTCTATCGCTTCAATGCCGGCGAAATGTCGATGGGCGCGATCATCGCGATCGTGATGCTCGCCGGACGGGCGCTCGCCCCGATCGGCCAATTCGCCTTCCTCATCACGCGCTCGCGGCAGGCGACCACCACGCTCGATTCGCTGCAAAAAATGATGGAAGCGGGCGATGAGCGACAGAGCGCCGCGCGCAGCATCGTCCCGGAGATTCGCTCGGGCACGATCGAACTTTCTCACGTCGATTTCCGCTACCCAGGCGCGGCGCGCGATTCGCTGTCGGGTCTGAACCTGACGATCAAACCCGGCGAGCGCATCGGCATCATCGGGCGGGTCGCTTCGGGCAAGTCGACGCTCGGTCGCTTGCTGTGCGGGCTCTATGCCCCGGGCGAGGGGACGATGACGATCGACAGCCTCGACAGTCGCCAATATCATCCGCACCAGATCCGTGAGTCCTTCCGTTTTGTTGGCCAGGATGCCGAACTGTTCAGCGGGACGGTGCGCGACAATCTCATGCTCGGCGCCGCGCAGGCCGACGATGCCCAGCTGGTCGACGCGGTGATCCGGTCGGGTGCCGACATCTTCCTGTCGCGCGACGCGGCGGGGTTCGACTTGCAGGTTGGCGAGCGCGGATCGCGGCTGTCGGGCGGACAGCGCTCGCTGCTAGTTCTTGCGCGCGCGCTGGTCAGCCCATCGAAGCTGTTGTTTCTCGATGAGCCCACGGGCGCCATGGATACCCAGACCGAGCTGTATTTCATCGATCATCTGAAGACCGCGCTTGCCAGCGATCAGACGCTGGTCGTGTCGACCCACCGTCATCACATGTTGTCGATCGTTGATCGCCTGATCGTCATCGATGGCGGGCGGATCATCGCCGACGGCCCGCGTCAGGCGGTGCTTGCGCACCTGACTGCCGCGACCAAACAGGAGACTCAGTGATGACCGCGATTCAGATCGCACGCCGCCGGGTATCGGTCCGCCTGTCGGCGATGGGTGTCGAGGCACTGGCGCTGGGTTTGGTGATGCTGATTGCGATCTCGGCCGCGATCGTCGCGGTTGCAAGCACGCGCTTGCAGCCCGCAAGTGCGGTCACGACCGATGCCTCTACGCCGCTTGCCAGATCCCAAAGAGTTGCGCTGATCGACGCGACTACTGGCGAAAAGGCGATTGAGGTGCGCGCGATCGGGGACCAGGCGCGAATTATCAACGCATCGCTTCCGTTCAGTTCAACACCGGTCGAGGCCGCACGACCGTTCCTTGGCGCAGGCGAAGCGCTCGATCATCGCCGTGCTTTATTGTGCCTGACCCAGGCCGTGTATTACGAGGCCGGGTTCGAGCCCATGACCGGTCGCCGCGCGGTCGCTCAAGTCGTGCTGAACCGGATGCGCCATCCCGCCTATCCCAAATCGGTGTGCGGCGTGGTTTACCAGCGCAACAGCACACCGGTGTGCCAGTTCAGCTTCGTCTGTGATGGCTCATTGTCGCGCGCGCCAGCGGCAGAGCCGTGGCGCATCGCCCAAGAGATCGCCCGCGCGTCTCTTGCCGGTTATGTCGAGACATCCGTTGGTTCCGCGACCCATTACCATGCGGATTATGTCGCGCCGCGCTGGGCCCCGATGCTGGCAAAGGTCGCCAAGCTCGGCGCGCATATTTTCTACCGCTGGCCGGGCGCATGGGGCATGCCCGCCGCGTTCACCGGGCGTTACATCGGCGAGCCGAGCGATCCTTCCGCGCTGCGCCCGCTGATGAGTATTGCGACTCTGGCCAATCAGTCCGGCGCTCCGGGCGCTGTCGTGATCGTCGGCCCTCCAATTGGAAGGGCTGAGAATGATGTGGGCGGTTTGCTTGATATTTCGAAGGGCTGGACGCTCAATATCCCTATGCCCTCCGACGTCAGCGGCGGCGCAGCCCGGGCTATTGCCCAGCAGCAATCGCGCCCGCCGGGGAGCAGCACAAACGCGGTGGTCGTCGCGGTAGCGTCGGCACCCATTCTCGCGGCGCGGTAAACGCGATAATTTAGTATAAGAGCGTATTATGGCTTCGATTCCACTTCCATCGGGCGGCTCGCGCCGACGTCGTCAACCCCTGACAGGCGCGCGGCTGATCATCGTCGCCTCGGCGCTCGCGTTCGGGCTGTTCCTGTTGTGGGCCATGCTGGCGCAGGTCGACGAAGTGACCAAGGGTCAAGGCAAGGTCATTCCGACCAGCAAGGTTCAGCTGATCCAGTCGGCCGAGCCGGCGACGATCCGCGAGTTTCTAGTCAGATCGGGCCAGCGGGTGCGGCGTGGGCAGCTTCTTGCCCGGCTCGACGACACGCAAAGCGCGTCGGAGCTTGGCCAGATCGAGGCCGAAACCCGGTCCTTGTCGGCCCGTTCGTCGCGACTTCAATCAGAGGGAATGGGAAGTACGTCGAATTGTGCGAGTGGCGATTGCCAAGGTGAAGCGGCCCTCCAGTCGATGCGCCAGTCGGCGCTGCGCAGCAAGGTCGCCGCGCTCAATGCGTCGGCCGACCAGCGTCGCCGCGAAGTGGGTGAAGCGCAGGCCACAATCAACAGTTTGCAAAGCAGCATGGCGCTCGCCCAACGCCAGGTCGAGATGCTCGAGCCTTTAGCGGCGAAGAACATCGTTCCGCAGACCGAATTGCTCACCGCGCGGCGCGAAGTGATCGATCTCCAGGGTCGGATCGCGGCGGCGCGTGAGCAGGCCGGACGCGCTCAGGCGGCGATCCGCGAGGCACAGGCGCAAGCGAGCGAGGCTGGCTTCACCTTCCGCCAGGACGCGCTCAACGAGCGGAGCCAGATCAACGCCAAGATCGCGGTCAACGAGGAGTCGCTGCGCGGCGCGCGCGGCAAGCTCGACAGGAGCGAATTGCGATCACCAGCTGACGGCGTTGTCAACGATGTTCAGGTGACGACCGTCGGCGGATTTGTCCAAGCCGGCCAGAAGATCATGGAAGTTGTCCCGATGGGCGACAAATTGCTGATCGAAACGCG
>JANPMU010000344.1:0-4634 GCA_031427095.1 Sphingomonas sp. | reverse complement strand
CAAGGCGTTCATGATCCGGCCGATCGCCATCTCGTTGCCAGGGATTTGCTTCGACGAAAAGATGACCGTGTCGCCGGGGGCGAGCTTGATCTCATGGTTGCCGAACGCGATCCGGCCGAGCGCGGCGCGAGCCTCGCCCTGCCCGCCCGTCGCGACGATCAATACCTCGTTTTTCGGCAGGCGCATCGCCTCGTCGAAGCGGATCGGATCGGGAAAATCCTGGAGATAGCCGGTGGCCCGGGCGACCTTGAGGATTCGATCGAGCGAGCGGCCGGCCACGCACACCCGCCGACCGGTTTCGCTCGCAACGCGGCCGATCGTCTGAAGCCGCGCGGCGTTCGAGGCGAAGGTGGTGACCAAGACACGCCCTTTGGCGGCGGCGACCGCAGCGGCGAGGCCTTCATGGACGCTGCCTTCCGAGCCCGAAGCAGTGTTCTGGAAGACATTGGTCGAATCGCAGACCATCGCGAGGATGCCCTCGTCGCCGATCGCGGTCAGTGTTTCCGGGGTCGATGGCGCACCAAGCACGGGCGTTTCGTCGATCTTCCAGTCGCCGGTGTGGAAGATCTTGCCATAAGGCGTGTCGATCAACAGGCCGTTGCCCTCGGGGATCGAGTGGGCGAGCGGGACATAGCGGATCCTGAACGGAGCGAGGTCGAAGCTGCCGCCGCGCTCGATGATGTGGAGCTTGACCTGACCGGTCAGACCCTCTTCCTCCAATTTACCCGCGATCAGACCCGCGGTGAACGGGGGTCGCATAAAGCGGAACCTTCAAATCGGCGGCGAGATAGGGAATCGCGCCGATATGATCCTCGTGGCCGTGGGTCAGGACAATCCCGACGAGATTCCCGGCCTGTTTCTCGATGAAGTCGAGATCGGGGAGGATCAGGTCGATTCCGGGATAATCGGGATCGGCAAAGGTCAGCCCGAGATCGCACATCAGCCATTTGCCCTGGGTCCCATAGAGATTGACGTTCATGCCAATCTCGCCCGACCCGCCGAGCGCACAGAAAATCAGTTCGTTACCGGGAGTCACGAGGTGGCGACGGCGCGCAGGTGGAGCATTGCGAGTCCTTGAATGGTGAGGTCGGGTTCGATCGCGTCGAACCCGGTATGCTTGTCGAACAAGGTCGCGAGGCCCCCGGTCGCAATGATTTTCACCGGGCGCCCGATTTCGGATCGCATGCGCGCGACCAGCCCCTCGATCATCGCGACATAGCCCCAGTAAATGCCGATCAGCATCTGGTCCTCGGTGGTCCGGCCGACGACACTGATGCTGTCGGGCGCTTCGATCGCGATGCGCGGAAGCTTGGCCGCCGCCGCGACCAATGCATCGAGCGAAAGGTTGATGCCCGGCGCGATGATCCCGCCCTTGTAGGCGCCCGAGAAGTCGACCACGTCGAAGGTCGTCGCGGTCCCGAAATCAATCACGATCAGGTCCCCCGGGTGGTGGGCGTGCGCGGCGATGGCGTTGACGGCGCGGTCGGCGCCGACGCTCGCCGGTTCGGCGACATCGAGCACGATGCCGTAGCTCGCGCTGCCCTGCCCCGCGATCAACGGATCGACATGAAAATATTTTTGGGCGAGAACTTCAAGATTGTGGAGCGCGCGCGGGACGACGGTGCCGATGATCACCGCAGTAACGTCGGTGCGGGCATAGCCTTCAAGCTCGAGCAATTGGTGGAGCCAGACGATATATTCGTCGGCGGTGCGGCGCAGATCGGTCGCGATCCGCCAGCGCGCGCGGATCTCCCCGCCTTCGACCAAGGCGAAAACGAGGTTGGTATTACCGGCGTCGATGGCGAGCAGCATGTCAGTTTTGTCCGAGCGAGACGTCGCCGGCGTGCATGACACGAACGCTGCCGTCGGCCAAGCGCAGCCGCAGCGCGCCGCCCGGATCGATGCCGTCGAATGTCCCTGCGACACGCTCGTCCGTGGCATTGACGCTGAGCGGGGTGCCGAGCGGATGAGCGCGAGCGAGCCATGCCTCAGCGAGCGAGGCGGAGCTGCGCCACGCCTCGAGGGCGCGCGCGAAACTTGCCGCGAGCAGCGGCGCGAACGCCTGCGGGGTGAGTTTGACGGGAAGCGCCGCAGTGGCGCGATCGTCGAGCGCGGGCGCGAAGGCAAGGTTGACCCCGAACCCGGCGACGACCCGGTCGCCCATGCGTTCAAGCAATATCCCGGCGAGCTTCGCGCCGCCCAGGAGCAAATCATTGGGCCATTTGAGCTGCAGCGGCGCGTCGGGCGCGGCGGCGTCGACTGCGTCGATCAAGGCCAGGCCGCTGGCGAGCGACAGGCTGGGCGCGGGCGGGTCGCGTGGGCGCAGGACGACCAGAGTGCTGCCGTGGAAATTCCCCGGGGGCGATTGCCAGTGACGGCCGTGGCGGCCCCTGCCCGCAGTTTGGGTGAGCGCGACAAGCCATTCGCCCTCGACCGCCAGTGGATCGGCGAGCAAGGCGCGGTTGGTCGAATCGATCGAGTCGACGAAGCCGATGCGGGTCAGAAGAGCGCGCTCGCGGCGTTGGTCGTGAGTGTGCCGAGCGGCCCGATGAGCAGATAGCCCAGCGGCGAGACGATCACGGCGAAGAGCGCGATCAACCCGGTTTCGATGGGTGCATCGGGCTTGGCGAAGGGCAGCCCCGGCGCATCGAAATACATGATCTTGACGATCTTGAGGTAGTAATAGGCGCCGATGACGGTGCCGACGATGCCCGCCACGGCGACCCATATCAGGCCCGCGTCGACCGCCGCCTGGAACACCATCAACTTGGGCCAGAAGCCGAACAAGGGCGGGATCCCGGCGAGGCTGAACATGAACATTGCGATCGCGGCGGCCAGCGCAGGGCGCGACTGCGACAGGCCCGACAGGCTGTCGAGGCTTTCGAGCGAGGTGCCGTCTTCGCCGCGCATCCGCAGCACGCACAGAAAGGCGCCCAGGGTCATCACGACATAGATCGCCATGTAGAACAGCACTGACGAAGCCCCCGCGACGCCGCCCGCAGCGAGGCCGATCAGCGCGAAGCCGACATTGTTGATCGACGAATAAGCCAGCAGTCGCTTGATATTGGTCTGGCCGTAAGCGGCAATTGCTCCGACAAGGATCGAGGCGAGCGCGGCGAAGATCATGATCTGACGCCAGGCGTCGATCGCCGGCCCGAGCGCGTCGAGGCAGACGCGGGTGGCGAGCAGGACCGCGGCGGCCTTGGGTGCCGAGGCGAAGAAAGCGGTCACCGGGGTCGGCGCGCCTTCATAGACGTCGGGGGTCCACATGTGGAACGGGACAACGCTGGCCTTGAAGGCGAGCCCGGCGAGGAGGAAAACCAACCCGAACAGCAAGCCGGTCGAACCGCTCCCCTCGGCCGCGAAGGCCGAAGCGATCCCGGTAAAACTCATCGTCCCGGTGAAGCCGTAGAGCAGCGAAATGCCATATAACAGGATGCCGCTGGCGAGCCCGCCGAGCACGAAATATTTAAGCCCCGCTTCGGCCGAGCGCTCGTCGCTTCGACGGTAGGACGCGAGGACATAAGCCGCGAGGCTTTGCAGTTCGAGCCCGACATAGAGTGTGACGAGACTGGTCGCCGAGACCATCACCGCCGCGCCGACCGTGCTGAACAGGATCAGCACGGGATATTCGGCGCCATGTTCGAACCCGCGCTCGAACCAATTATGCGCGGCGATGATCGCCACCGCGGCCGCAAGAAAGATGATCAATTTGCCCAATGCGCCAAAACCGTCGGCGGTGATCAGCCCGCCGAACTGCGGTCCGGCGAACTGCGGAGCGCCGATCAGGCTGAAGCTTGCGCCGACGAGCAGGACCACCGCGAGGATATGGTTGAGCCGCGAGGCGCGCGTTCCGCCAAACGCCGCCACGAGCATCAGGGCGATCGCGCCGAAGCTGAGCAAAAGCTCGGGGAAAATAGCATATAGCGAAGTCACGGATGGTGCTCCGGTGCGGGTGCGGGCTGGCCGGCCGTCGGCGCGCTATCGCTCGGCGGAGTGGCGCGTTCGATCCGCGTCAGGATGCGCCCGACATCGGCGCGCATCGGGGCGATGAAGCTTTCGGGATAGACCCCCATCCACAATACCACCGCAGCGATCGGAGCGAGCAGCCAGACTTCGCGCTGGTCGAGGTCCTTCATCGCGGCGGCATCGGCATGGACCAATTTGCCGTAGCAGATGCGCCAGTAGAGGTAGAGCATGTACGCCGCGCCGAGAATGATCCCCGTGGTCGCGATCACCGCCGCCCAGGTCGATCGCTCATAGGTGCCGATCAGGCTGAGAAATTCGCCGACGAAGCCGCTCGTGCCAGGCAGGCCGACCGACGCCATGGTGAACAGCATGAGCAGCAGGGCATAGCCCGGCATATTGTCGGCGAGGCCGCCGTAGCGCGCGATCTCGCGGGTATGGAGACGGTCGTAGATCACCCCGACGCACAGGAACAAGGCGCCCGACACGAGACCATGGCTGAGCATGACCATCATCGCGCCTTCGATCCCCTGGCGGTTGAACGCGAACAGCCCGAAGGTGACGAACGCCATGTGCGCGACCGAGGAATAAGCGATCAATTTCTTCATGTCGCGCTGAACCAAAGCGACGAGGCTGGTATAGACCACCGCGATCATCGACAGTCCGAA
>JANPMU010000343.1:0-2451 GCA_031427095.1 Sphingomonas sp. | reverse complement strand
GATTCGGGCGGCGCCAATTTGCCCCACCAGGCCGAGGTGTTCCCCGACCGCGACCATTTCGGCCGGATCTTCTACAACCAGGCGCAAATGTCGTCGAAGGGCATCGCCCAGATCGCCTGCGTCATGGGTAGCTGCACCGCCGGCGGCGCCTATGTCCCGGCGATGAGTGACGAGAGCATCATCGTGCGGGGCCAGGGCACGATCTTCCTCGCCGGACCGCCCCTGGTCAAAGCCGCGACCGGCGAGGAAATTTCTGCGGAAGAGCTGGGCGGCGGCGACTTGCATGCGCGCAAAAGCGGAGTGGTCGATCACCTCGCCGAGAATGACGAGCATGCGCTGACCATCGTCCGCGATATTGTCAGCCACCTCGGTTCTCCGGCGGAGGCCGGAGCCGTGGCCGCCAACGCTCCGGCCTCCGCCGGAGCACTGCGCGAACCGCGCCCCCCCCACTACGACGTCGACGAAATCTACTCGATCATCCCCGACGATGTCCGCGCGCCCTACGACGTGCGCGAAGTCATCGCGCGGATTGTCGACGGGTCGGAATTCCACGAATTCAAGGCATTGTACGGCAGCACATTGGTGTGCGGGTTCGCGCATATCTGGGGCATGCCGGTCGCGATCCTCGCCAACAACGGCGTGCTGTTCAGCGAAAGCGCGGTCAAGGGCGCGCACTTCATCGAACTCGCCTGCCAGCGCCGCATCCCTTTGCTGTTCCTGCAGAACATCAGCGGCTTCATGGTCGGCGGCAAATATGAGGCCGAGGGCATTGCCAAGCATGGCGCCAAGCTGGTCACGGCGGTCTCGACCGCGCAGGTGCCGAAAGTGACCGTGCTGATCGGCGGCAGCTTCGGCGCGGGCAATTACGGCATGTGCGGGCGGGCTTACTCGCCGCGCTTCCTGTTCTCGTGGCCCAATTCGCGGATCAGCGTGATGGGCGGCGAACAAGCGGCGAGCGTGCTGGCAACGGTCCATCGCGACGCCGACCAATGGACGCCTGAGGAAGCGGAAGCCTTCAAACAACCGATCCGCGACGATTATGAAGCCCAAGGCAACCCATGGCACGCCACCGCGCGGCTGTGGGACGACGGCATCATCGATCCCGCGCAGACAAGGGATGTGCTGGGGCTAGCGTTCGCGGCATGTCTCAATGCCCCAATCCCCGAGCGCGCGAGCTTCGGCATATTCAGGATGTGATGAAGATGATGATCGAAATTCTCATGGCGTTCGCAGTCCAGGCATCGGGCAAGCTTCCGCCAGCCGGACCCATTCCTGCTCCGGCCTTCGACGAAGCCGCAGTACTCGCGCCGATCAATGCCGTGTTGAATGCTCTGGAGGCGGGCGATGGACCGGCTCTGCTGCGACACGTCTATCCGGAAGGCCGCGTGACTGCTGTCGGATCGCTGCCGAGCGGAACCAGCGGGATACGGCTGTCGAGCTTCGCGGAGTATGCGGCCCGGATGAAGCCGGGCGCCGGGTCCAAGGAGCGCATCAGCGATCCCGCCATCGAAATCGATGGCGACATAGCGATGGTTTGGGCGCCGTTCACGATTGAGATCGGCGGTAAGATCGTAAGCTGCGGCTATGATCATTTCGATCTCGTTCGCCAGAACGGCAACTGGAAGATGATGAACCTCACTTTTTCGACGCGGACCACCGATTGCCCCGGACAATGACCGTCTCAACAGACAGGACACACCCATGACCCGCACCGACTGGACCCGCGAAGAGATCGCGACCCTCTTTGATCTTCCGTTCACGGAGCTCGTCTTGCGCGCCGCCGAGACGCACCGCGCGCACCATGCGCCGGACCAGGTGCAATTGTGCACTTTGCTGTCGATCAAGACCGGCGGCTGTCCCGAGGACTGCGGTTATTGCAGCCAGTCGGCCTCCGCCAACTCGGGGCTCAAGGCCGAAAAACTGATGGACGTCGAGGCGGTGCTCGCCGCGGCGCGCGCGGCCAAGGCGGCGGGGTCGCAGCGGTTTTGCATGGGCGCGGCGTGGCGCGAGCCCAAGGATCGCGACATGGGTGCGGTGTGCGAGATGGTCGCGGGGGTCAAGGAACTGGGGCTCGAAACCTGCATGACATTGGGCATGTTGACCGGCGACCAGGCGAGGAAGCTCAAGACTGCGGGCCTCGATTATTACAACCATAACATCGACACATCGCCCGAACATTATGGCGACATCATCACCACGCGGACCTTCCAGGAACGGCTCGACACGCTCGAGGAAGTGCGGTCTGCGGGGATGGCGGTGTGCTGCGGCGGGATCGTCGGGATGGGCGAGACCCGCGCCGACCGGGTCGGGTTTCTCCACGCGCTGGCGAGCCTGCCGCGCCACCCCGAAAGCGTGCCGATCAACGCGCTGGTGCCGATCAGGGGGACGGTGCTCGGCGATATGCTCGCCGATACGCCGCTGGCGCGGATCGACGACATCGAGTTCGTGCGC
>JANPMU010000342.1:0-3932 GCA_031427095.1 Sphingomonas sp. | reverse complement strand
TGACTTCGAGTTCGATGCGGTTGGCGGGCAGCTTATATTTGGCCAGCGCGGAGCTGACGATGTTGGGCAGCGTCGGCTGCACCAGTTGCTTGGGCGAGATGTTCAAGGCGACGGTGATCGTCTCGGGCCAGCTCGCGGCGGCGCGGATCGACTCGTTGACCACCCATTCGCCGATCGCCACCATCAGTCCCGCTTCCTCGGCGACCGGGATGAAAACATAAGGCGGGACCAGCCCGCGCTGCGGATGGTTCCAGCGCAACAAGGCTTCGAACCCGACCAGTTTCTGGGTCTGGGCATTGACCAGCGGCTGGAACTCGAGATGGAACTGCCTGGCCGGGAGCGCCTGGCGCAGGTCGGTTTCCAGTTTGACCCGGTCTTCCTGCTCCGACTGGAGTTCGGACGAGAAATAGCAGGCGATGCCGCGCCCGGCGCCCTTGGCCTCATACAGGGCAAGGTCGGCCTTGAGAATGAGGTCGTCGACCGTCGCGCCGTCGATCGGCCCGAACGAACAGCCGATCGACACGCCGATGCGGATCTCGACCTGGTCGATCATGTAGGGCTCGGCGATCGCGCGAATGATCCGGTCGGCCAGGCCCTCGACCTTGCGGCGGCTTTGCGCGTCGGTCACGACGATCGCGAACTCGTCCCCGCCCATCCGGCCGACATGGCCGTCGGCGCCGACTTCGTCGCACAGGCGCTTGGCGACCGCCTGAAGCACCGCGTCGCCCTTGGGATGGCCGAAGGTGTCGTTGACCGGCTTGAACCCGTCGAGGTCGAGGAACAGGATCGCGCACGGCACATTACCGGCCGTCGCGGCGCGCAATGCCTCGCCGAGCAATTGGCGGACGCGGCCGCGATTGGGCAGGCCGGACAAGACATCCATGTTGGCGAGATGGGTCAACCGCTCCTGGGTCTGGCGGATGTCGGTAATGTCGCTGCCGACCCCGCGAAAGCCTTCGAAGCGGCCGGCGGTGTCGATAATCGGATCGCCCGCGATCGAGATCCAGCGCGGTCCGCGCGAGGTCTTCAATTCCATTTCGAGCGAGTTGAACGCCTGCTTTTCGAGCAAGATGCGGCCAAGCTCGGCATGGCCGCCGAGCAAGGACGGCATCGAGTAACCGAGGATCTGGCTCGACGGGCGACCGAGCAAGGCGCTCATCCGCGAGGAAATGTAGCTGACGCGGTTCTCACTATCGACCTGCCACAGCCAGCCGACGCCGCGCTGCTCATATTCCTGCAGGAGCAGGCTCGAGCTTTCGCTCTGCGAGCCGACATCGGCGTTGGTCTTCAACTGGTGGAACGCCCAGCGCGCGACGGTCAGCACGCCGAACGTGGCGACGCCGAGGGTGAACAGGATCGACAGCATGTGCTGGAATGGCACCGTGCCGCGAGCAAGGACGAGGACGAAGCTCAACGCCGCAGTGAAAATCACCTGCCACGCGATGACGCACGCGGGGACCACAACCAGACCCAGCGCGGCAACCCCAAGTCCGGCGATCAGCGACGCGGCAATCACCTGGGTCGAGGGATCGAGCGTCGGGAACAGGTAGATCGGGACCGACAGCCACAGCCCAGCGCGAAGAATGACTTCGCCGACCATCAAGGCCTGGGGCACCTGGCGTCCCGAGCGACCGACGTGGGTGATCGCCTGGTTCCGCGCGAGCTGCATCGCGAAGAAATTGACGAGCCCGACCGCGCCGAGCCACGGCAGAAGGTAAGCGGCCGGAGCGCGGCTCCACAGGCTGGTGAACATCAGCACCGCAGCGGTCATATTCGCGACGGCGAAGAACGGCGCGAGCTGGCCGCGCGAGATAAGCTGGGCATCGCGCAGCGGCGAGCTGCCGGTTTCGACGCCGTCACTGGTCAGCCCGAGCGATTCCCCACCCGGAAGGCGCGCAGCGATCATGCGTTTATATCGGTCAGGCGCTTCGTACATCCGAATCCACTCGCTGTGTCGGCGAGGAGATAGGGCCAAGAGGGTTTATGCGCGGTTAAAGGATGGACGGATTCCGTCTCATCGGCGGAGCCCGAGCTTGTCGAGATCGCGCGTCACCAGCGGGTGATAAAGCGGGCGATCGGCGGCGTAAGCGCGCACCGCGATGGGGCGTCCCCATGCGCGGTCCGCAGCCAGCGCCTTGAACAAGGGCCGGACGAATTTTCCGCGCCCGAGCGAGCCCAGAAAGGCTTCGAGCGAAGCGACCGCCGGGGTGTAGCGATTGGCCACCACCAGATCGAGCCAGACGAAGCGCACTTCATTGTTGCGCGCGCCCGACAGGCCGAATGCGCGGTCGAGCGCGGCGAGGCGCGGTGCGGCCTGCTTGCGCTCAATGCGGGTGAGGAAGCGCAAGCGCTCGTCGGTATTCCAGCGGCGCCATGCCCCGGAATCGGGCGCGCCTCCGGCGGAGAAAGCGGTAACCGCAGCATCGACTGCGGCGAACGCCTGGGGATCGGCCGGGACCGCATTGGCGGGGATTCCGGGCTGATAGACCCATTGATCGAGCATCAACGCCTGCTCAAGCGCTTTATCGCTTTTGATGAGATGGGTCCGCAGGTCGGCGAGGAACATCGCCGATGTCACCGGCTGGAACAGATGGCGTTCGAACCAGCCCTTGAGGAAGCTGTCGAACCGCTCGCGTCCGACCTTGGCTTCGATCACCCGCAGGAAGGCAGCGCCTTTCTCATAAGCGATGTCGGTCAGCCCGTCGTTGGGGTGGCGGCCCTTGAGATCGATATGAAGCCGCGTATCGGCGCCGGCCGGACCGCCATTTTCCGCGACCGCCTTGGTGGCCGCGTCGATGCCGAGCGCGACCTGCTGCGCCGCGACCCGGGGGCCATAAAGCGATTCGACGATGCGCCGCTCGGCATAAGTGGTCATGCCCTCGTTGAGCCAGAAGTCAGCCCAGGTGGCGTTGGTGGCAAGATTGCCCGACCAGCTGTGCGCCAGCTCATGCGCGACAAGGCTGTTATTGCTTTTGTCACCGGCGATGAACGTCGGGGTGAGGAAGGTCAGGGTCGGATTTTCCATCCCTCCCAACGGGAAAGATGGCGGCAGCACGATCATGTCGTATCGGCCCCAGCGATAGGGCCCGTAGAGCGCCTCGGCGGCGGTGACCATTTTCTCGGTATCGGCCAATTCGGCGGCGGCGGCGTCAAGCGTCGCGGGTTCGGACCATACGCCCGTGCGCGGGCCGAGATCGCGGAACTGGAGATCGCCGACCGCGATGGCGATCATGTAGGACGCGACCGGATTATCCATCCGGTAGCCGAAGGTGCGCATGCCGCCCTGTTTCACCGGCTCACTGTCCTTGGGCGCGCTCATGACCGCAGTGAGCGTTTCGGGCACATGGATCCGCGCCTCCCAGCTCTGGCGGATTCCGGGCGAATCCTGCGTCGGAATCCAGCTGCGGTTCTCGATCGCCTGCCCTTGGCTGAACAGATAGGGCTGCGTCTTGCCTGCTGTCTGCTCCGGCGTCAGCCATTGCAGCGCACCGGCATCGGGGGCGGATCTGTAGCGAATGACGAGCTTGCGCGCGTCGCCAAGCGTGATCGCGAGCGGGCTTCCGAGGATCGGATCGACCGCGCCGACGGTGAACGCGAGCGGCTTGCCCGCAGCATCGACAATCGATTCAATCTCGAGCCCCTTGTCGTCGAGGATGATCTGTTTCGCGCCGGGCCTGGCGTGGATGTCGAGGGTCGCGGTGCCGCCAACCCGCTTGGCGGTGAAGTCGACCGTGAGGTCGAGCGCGACATGGGTCACGCGCGCTTCGAGCGGCTTGGCGAAGCTGTGGACATCGACCGCGTCGGCACCGGGCAGGATCGGCGCGATGCGTGCTTCAGTGGTCGCTGGCGGCGCGGACTTGTCGGCGGCCTGACAGGCGACGAGGAGCAAGGCTGCGGCGGCGGCGAGGTAACGCAACATCAGTTTGCAAACT
>JANPMU010000341.1:0-4870 GCA_031427095.1 Sphingomonas sp. | reverse complement strand
GCGGCCAAGTTTGCGGTCTATCGCGACAATCTGGATTTCTTTCGGTCGCTCGATGCGCTGGTCGTCGCCGAAAAGACCTCGACCATTCTCAAGACGCGGTACGGCCTCGACAATCTGCGGCTGATCCATACTCGCCACGGGGCCGGCGACCGCGCGGTCGGGTTCGACAAAGCCAGCGCGATATTCGATCTGGTGCTTGTCTCGGGGCCGAAGATCCGCGACCGCCTGATCGCCGAGGCCGGGCTTCCCGCAGAGAAACTGGCGATGGTCGGTTATCCCAAGTTCGACCTGCCCCGCGATCACGCGCTGCCGGCCAAGCTGGGCGGCAATGGCAAACCGACCGTCCTCTACAATCCGCACGTCTCGCCGCATCTGTCGTCGTGGTACAAGCACGGCCGCGCGGTGCTCGATGTGTTTGTCGGCAACCCCGATTTTAACCTGATCTTTGCGCCGCATGTCATGCTGTTCGAACGCAAGCTCGTGATCTCGGTCGACAAGCTGCGCCTCGACTGGCCCGGCACGCTCGCCGCCAGATATCGCGATGCGCCCAACATCCATATCGACCTGGGCAGCGCCGCGTCGACCGACATGACCTATACCGACACCGCCGATATCTACCTTGGCGACGTCAGCAGCCAGATTTACGAGTTCCTGCTCAGGCCGCGGCCCTGCATATTTCTCAATTCGCACCACGCCGACTACACGCGCGACTCCAATTTTGCGCATTGGGCGGCCGGCCCGGTGATCGACCATCCGTCACAATTGAGCGCCACGCTCGCCAGCGCGGCGACCGATCACCCGCGATATCAGGCAATTCAACGCCGGATGTTCGATCGCAGTATCGACCTTAATTCGACGCCGTCGTCCCAGCGGGCAGCTCAGGCGATCCGGCAATTCCTGCGCCTCGCGGATGATCCGGCGGCTGCGGCGATCGTGCCAAAATCGCTAAAGCGAAAGACCGTTCAGGGTCCTCAACCAGACGGCGATTGAGGTTGATTTTGGATACCGTTCGATTGAAGCGTGGCTGCCGGTTTTCAAGCCGATCCGCCTGACCATGAAGGAATATTGTCGATGAAGACCCGTGCCGCGGTCGCTTTCGAATCGAACAAACCGCTCGAGATCGTCGAGCTTGACCTCGCCGGGCCCAAAGCAGGCGAAGTGCTGGTCGAAATCATGGCGACCGGCATTTGTCACACCGACGCCTACACCCTCGACGGACTCGACAGCGAAGGTCTGTTCCCGGCGGTGCTGGGTCACGAAGGGGCCGGCATCGTGCGCGAAGTCGGCGCCGGGGTGACCAGCGTGGCGGTCGGCGATCATGTCATCCCATTGTACACCCCCGAATGCCGCCAGTGTAAGTCATGCCTCAGCGGCAAGACCAATTTGTGCACCGCGATCCGCGCCACCCAGGGCAAGGGGGTCATGCCCGACGGCACCAGCCGGTTCAGCTTCAAGGGACAGCCGATCTTCCATTATATGGGCTGCTCGACCTTTTCGAACTTCACCGTGCTGCCCGAGATCGCGGTGGCGAAGATCCGCAAGGACGCGCCGTTCCGGACGAGCTGCTACATCGGCTGCGGGGTCACCACCGGGGTTGGCGCGGTGGTCAACACCGCCAAGGTCGCACCGGGCGACACGGTGATCGTGTTCGGCCTGGGCGGGATCGGCCTCAACGTCCTCCAGGGCGCGCGGCTGGCGGGGGCGGGGATGATCGTCGGCGTCGACATCAACCCGAACCGCCAGCAATGGGGAAAGCGGATCGGCAAGACCCAATTCGTAAATCCCACGACGGTCGACGGCGACCTCGTCGCGCACCTCGTCGCGCTGACCGATGGCGGGGCCGATTACACCTTCGACTGCACCGGCAACACTAATGTGATGCGCCAGGCGCTCGAGGCCTGCCATCGCGGCTGGGGCACCAGCATCATCATCGGCGTGGCCGAGGCCGGCCAGGAGATCGCGACGCGCCCGTTCCAGCTCGTGACCGGGCGCAACTGGCGCGGCACCGCGTTCGGCGGGGCGAGGGGCCGCACCGACGTCCCCAAGATCGTCGACTGGTACATGACCGGCAAGATCGAGATCGACCCGATGATCACCCATGTCCTGACCCTCGACGAGATCAACACCGGCTTCGATCTGATGCACGCCGGAACCAGCATCCGCTCGGTGGTGGTCTACTGAAAAGGCTGCCCCGCAACCGGTCCGTCCTACGCGCCGGTCGACAGCAACCGCTCATAGAAGCCGCCATAGGCATCATCGGGCGCGACCAGATGGATTTCGAGGATCCAGTGCCGCACCTGCCCCAGCGCGTCGGGATCGCGCATCCGCGTCGGATTGGCCGGACTGATGTGATGAACTTGCTTGACGCCGGGCAAGCGCGCGTGCGGAAATTCGGCGATGATGTGACCGGCGATCTCGCCGCCGAAGCGCCAGCCGGCCGCTTCGGCAGCGGTGCACGCAAAGGCGTAGAGCTCCGCGCCGGTGACCGCGTCATGCGCCTCGAAATATTGCTTCACCGCCTCGAACAGGATCGGCAGGTCGCGACATAAGGCATGCTTGCCGGGGTCATCGCCGATCGCATAACTGCGCCCGACATCGGCTTCCCATTCCCCGAACACCGGCCCCAGATCGAGGAACACCATATCGTCGTCGGCGATCGTTCGCAGCGGGGGATTGTCGCCGGCGATCGACAGCGTGTTCGGTCCGCTCCTGACGATCCGTTTGTGCCAATGCCGCTCGACCCCGAAGTCGCGCGCCGCCAGCGTGTAAATATCCTGCTCGACCTCGCGCTCGGTGCGGCCCGGCGCGATCAGGCCTTGCGCCTCGATCATATCGAGCAGCGCCAGCGCCTTGCGCTCGGCGGCGACGGCAGCGGCGAGCCGCGCATCCTGATCGCAATGATCCATGCGATAGCATACACTGATCGGGAGGTCGGGTAAGGGAGCGGCCCGGCACCGTCTCACTGAAACAGACTTCAGGCGGCCATTTCCTCCAGCGCCTCGCTGGCGCGCAGCCAGTGGGTTTCCGCCACCTCGAGCTCACGCTCCAGCTCGGCCCGCCGCTTGATCAATTCGCCCATCGACATCGCGGCCAACGGCTGCGTCGCCAGCTTGGGGTCGAACATCGCCTGGTCGATCGCGGTCCTTTGTTCGGCCAGTTTCGCCAGCCTCGCTTCGGCCTCGCGCGCGCTTTTCTTCAGCGCCTGGGACTTGTCGCGCGCTTCGGCCGCAGCCCGCCGCGCCTCTTTCTTGTTGAGCCTCGGCGCGCCGCCTACGGCCTTGGCCGCGCGGGCATCACCCAGCAGCACCGACGCGATATAATCGTCGAGATTGCCGTCATATTCGCTCGCCGTGCCCGCATCGACCAGCACCAGCCGGTCGGCGGTCATTTCGAGCATGTGGCGGTCATGGCTGACGATCACCACCGCTCCCGAATATTGGTTCAAGGCCTGGATCAGCGCCTCGCGCGCATCGACGTCGAGATGGTTGGTCGGCTCGTCGAGGATCAGCATGTGCGGCGCATCGCGCGTGATCAATGCCAGCGCCAGCCGCGCCCGCTCGCCGCCCGATAATTTGCCCACCAGCGTCGTCGCTTTGTCGCCCTGGAAGCCGAACCGGCCGAGTTGCGCACGCACCGCCGACGGCGTCTTGCCCTTCATCAGCCGCGCCATATGCTCCAACGGCGTATCGCGCGGGTCCAGTTCCTCGACCTGATATTGGGTGAAATAGCCCACCCGCATCTTGCCGCTGGCGGTGATTTGGCCGTCGCACGGGGTCAATTGCGCCGCGAGCAATCGCGCCAGCGTGGTCTTGCCGTTGCCGTTGCGCCCGAGCAAGGCGATCCGGTCTTCGGGGTCGAGCCGCAGGTTCAGCCGCTCGAGGATCGGCGCCCCGCCATAACCGACCGAGGCCATGTCGAGCGTCACCAGCGGCGGGCGAAGCTCGTCGGGGCTCGGGAAATCGAAGGTCAGCGTCGGATCGTCGAGCAGCTCGGCGATCGGCTGCATCCGGCCCAGCGCCTTGGCGCGCGATTGGGCCTGCTTGGCGGTCGATGCGCGCGCGCTGTTGCGGGCGATATAGTCCTGCAATTTCTCGCGCTCGACCTGCTGCTTGGCCCGCGCCGCCGCCTGCTGCGCCTGGCGTTCGGCGCGCTGCCGCTCGAACGCGTCATAGCCGCCGGGGTATAAAGTCAACTTGCCCCGATCGAGGTGGAGGATATGGTCGACGACATTGTTGAGGAAATCGCGCTCATGGCTGACGATGACCATCGTCGCCGGATAGCTCTGCAGGAAATCCTCGAGCCACAGCACCGCTTCCAGATCGAGATGGTTCGAAGGCTCGTCGAGCAGCAGCAAATCGGGCTCGGAAAACAACAAGGCCGCGAGCGCGACCCGCATCCGCCACCCACCTGAGAAACTGTCAAGGCTGCGCTGCTGCGCCGCCTCGTCGAACCCCAGCCCGATCAGGATCTTCGCCGCCCGCGCCGGCGCCGAATAAGCGTCGATCGCGATCAGCCGCTCGTGAATCTCGCCCAGCCGCTGTTCCTGCGTCGCGCATTCGCTCTCCTCAAGCAGGCGCGCACGCTCGACATCGGCCGCGAGCACCGTCTCGAACGGGCTCGCTTCACCCGCCGGGGCTTCCTGCGCGATATAGCCCAGCCGGCTCCCGCGCGGCATCGAAACCTCACCGGTGTCGGGGTCGAGCAATCCGGCGATCACGCGCACCAGGGTCGACTTGCCGGCGCCGTTGCGCCCGATCAGCCCGACCCGGCTGCGCGGCGGAAGCGCGGCGGAAGCGCCGTCGAGGATCGTGCGCCCGCCAAGGCGCACTACGATGTCGGTCATGTTGAGCATGGCGGCGCCCCTAGCATC
>JANPMU010000340.1:0-16703 GCA_031427095.1 Sphingomonas sp. | reverse complement strand
TTGAGTTCGCCGCGCAGTTTCAACAGCGCGTCGAGGCGGACATCGACCGTCAAATAAATGTGCGGAACCTGCTGTTTCGACTCGGTCAGCCGCCGCGCGATGATCTTGCGCATGCCGCTGAGCTTGACGATTTCGTGCGGGGCTTCGGTGTCGATGGTGGTTGCTGACTTTGCCGCCCCCTCTCCCTGCCCGCTTGCAGCGGGCTGTCCCTCTCCCGCGAGGGGAGAGGGAAGAGTTTTGCCACGGGCCGCACTGCCGAAATCGGCGCGGACGATACGGCCGTTGGGGCCGCTGCCGGTCAGGCTGGCGAGGTCGATGCCCTGTGCTTCGGCGAGACGGCGCGCGAGCGGCGAGGCTTTGATGCGCTCTTGCCCCTCTCCCCTCGCGGGAGAGGGAGGAGCCGCTTTAGCGGCGGAGGGTGAGGGAGCTGCGGGAGTTGGATCAGCGGGCGGAGTCTCGCCGCCGCCTTTTGCCGGAGGCGCAGGCTTCGGGGACGCTTGAACTGCCCCCTCTCCCTGCCCGCTTTCAGCGGGCTTTCCCTCTCCCGCAGGGGGAGAGGGAGACGCTTCCGCCTCGCCCTCGCCCGCAATCAGCGCGATCACCGCGCCGACCTTGACCCCGTCAGTGCCCTCGGCGACGAGAATCTTCGAAATCGTCCCCTCATCGACCGCTTCGAATTCCATCATGGCCTTGTCAGTCTCAATCTCGGCCAGCAGGTCGCCCGATTTGACCACATCGCCTTCCTTCACCAGCCATTTGGCCAGCGTGCCTTCCTCCATCGTCGGTGAGAGCGCAGGCATCTTGAGTTCGGTCGGCATGGTGGCGGGGTTCCGTGTCCGTGTGATCGTGGGATCAAACGCCAAAGCGGCGGTTCGGGTCAAGGGGGCGGTGGAATAAGCGCCGGACGCTTGCGCAAGTCCCGCGATTCGCGCAGCACCGGCCTGTGGGCGAGGACAGCGAACTCAGGCGGACCTATCTGGTCGTGATCGACGACAGCGCGGAGGCGCGCGTCGCACTGCGCTTCGCCGCGCGCCGTGCCGCCAAGACCGGGGGAGCGGTCGAAGTGCTGGCGGTGGTCGAGCCGCAGGACTTCGTCCAATGGGGCGGAGTCCAGGCCGCGATCGAGGAAGAGCAGCGCCTGCGCATCGAGGGGATCGTTGCCGGATCGGTCGGCGAAATCGTCGGCGCCGCCGGGATCGCCCCGACCATCGTCATCCGCCAGGGCGAGCCGGTCGGGGTCGTCCGTGAGCTCATCGGCAGCCGCCAGGAAATTGCCGCGCTGGTGCTCGGTGCCGCCGCGAGCGGCGCGCCCGGCCCGCTCGTCGCCACCTTCACCGGTCCCGACGCGGGCAAATTGCCCTGTCCGGTGATGATCATCCCGGGGAGCTTGAGCGAAGAGCGGCTGGAGCAGCTCAGCTAGATCGCGCGGGCGAGAATTTCCCCGAGCGCGACGCACCCCGCCTCATCCTCGGCATCGAACCGCGCCAAGGTCGGGCTGTCGAGATCGAGCACCGCGATCAGCGCATTATCGCGCACAATCGGCACCACCAGTTCGCTGACCGACGCCAGGTCGCACGCGATATGCCCCGAAAAGGCGTGGACATCGTCGACCCGCTGGACCTGCAAACTCGCCGCCGCCGCCCCGCACACGCCCTTGCCGAACGCGATACGGATGCACGCGGGCTGTCCCTGGAATGGTCCGAGCACCAGTTCGCCGCCGAGATTGCGGTAAAAGCCCGCCCAGTTGAGATCGGGCAGACTGTCCATGATCAGCGCTGCGGCATTGGCCATGTTGGCGACCGGGTCGGGCTCGCCTTCCACCAGCCCCTCGAGCGCTGCGGCAAGCTCGCGATACAGCGCCGGCTTGTCCGCCGCGGCGATCTTGAAATCATCGATCAATCGAAATCCACCTTTCCGCGCCCTATTTTTCCGCGCCGCGCCTTGACCGCACCGCGCTGCACCTTTGATTCGACCCGTTTGGCCTTGGCCGCGCGGCTCGGCCGCGTCGCGCGGCGCTTGGCGTCGAAGATATGGGCATCGGCGATCATCTTCGCCAGCCGTTCGCGCGCATCGGTGCGGTTGGCATCCTGGGTCCGGAAGCGGCGGGCGGTGATGATCAGCTCTCCGCCGCTCGTCATCCGGCTGCCGGCGATGCTTTTCAATTGGGCGAAGGCGGCCGGGTGCAGGCCGAGCGCATAAACATTGAGCCGAAGCTGGACCGCCGTCGCGACCTTGTTGACGTTTTGCCCGCCCGGTCCCGACGCCGCGAGGAATCGCTCGCTCAAGGCGCTTTCGGGGATGGCGACGAGATCCGGCCGGGTCCGTCCGCCGGACGCTCGCTTGATTGGCTCGTCAGGGCGCATCGATCTTGACCGCCTCGGACGGCGCCGGAGTCCAGACGCCGCGCCAGTCGCCCCAGCTCGGCGGCAAGGGCGCGCCCGCGACGATCGTCGGTTTCTTGTCACGCGGGATGGTCAGTTGCGCGGCATGGAGCAGCATCGGTTCGCCGCTTCCCCCGCGCACCGGTCCGTACACCGGGTCGCCGACAATCGGCACACCCAGCCCGCTCGCGGCATGGACGCGGATCTGGTGGGTCCGCCCGGTCTGCGGCGCGAAGCCGACCAGAGTGCGCCCGTCGCGTCGCGCAAGCACGCGCCAGGGGCTGCGTGCCGCCTTGCCCGCCTCGTCGGGCACCATTCGCCAGCCTTCCGCTGCGGTCGAGACCTTCCCCAGTGCGAGGTCGATGACGCCTTCGTCGCCGACGACTTCGCCGTCGAGCAAGGCGAGGTAGAATTTCTCGACCCGATGCTGTTCGAACGCCGCCTGGAACCGGATCCGCGCGGCCGGGTTGCGCGCCAGCAGCAGACAGCCCGACGTATCGCGATCGAGCCGGTGGAGCAGCGCCGGCGGGCGATGGAAACCGAAGCGCAGATCGTGGAGCAGCGCCGCAACGCTTGGCCCCCCGGCGCGAGGACGGTCGACCGGCATTCCGGCCGGCTTGTCGAGCACGAGCGCTTCGGCGTCGATGTAGATGATATGGTCGGAAAGCATGGCAACGGCGATGGCATGGCGCGCCCGCGTCCGCAAATCCTGCGTTCGGCCAGTGATGCACCGTTGCAACGAGTCCGAACGATTCCAGCCTTTTACGCCTTATTAACCTTTTGCCTTCAGACATTGAATGGTTAATGGGTCGCTTAGACGAGGTGAAAAGCGCTTAACGCTTGCACCGTCGGACTAACGGGGGAAGATGCGATGCGCGTGCTGCTGATTGAAGACGAGCCGACGACGGCCAAGAGCATCGAGCTGATGCTCGGGACCGAAGGCTTCAACGTCTACACCACCGATCTGGGCGAAGAGGGCCTGGACCTCGGCAAGCTCTATGATTACGATATCATCTGCCTCGACCTCAATCTTCCCGACATGCACGGTTATGACGTGCTCAAGAAGCTCCGCACTGCCAAGGTCGGCACTCCGGTCCTTATCCTGTCCGGCATTGGCGAGATGGATTCCAAGGTCCGCGCCTTGGGCTTCGGCGCCGACGATTATGTCACCAAGCCATTTCACCGCGACGAGCTGGTCGCGCGCATCCACGCCATCGTCCGCCGTTCGAAGGGCCACAGCCAGTCGGTCATCCGCACCGGCAAACTTGCGGTCAACCTCGATGCCAAGACGGTCGAAGTCGACGGCAGCCGGGTCCATCTGACCGGCAAGGAATATGCCATGCTCGAGCTGCTTTCGCTCCGCAAGGGCACCACGCTGACCAAGGAAATGTTCCTCAACCACCTTTATGGCGGGATGGACGAGCCCGAACTCAAGATCATCGACGTGTTCATCTGCAAGCTCAGGAAGAAGCTCAGCCTGGCCTGCGGCGGCGACAATTATATCGAGACCGTGTGGGGCCGCGGCTATGTGCTTCGCGACGCCGAGGAAGTCCAAGTTCCGCTGGAGCAAGCTGCGGTCGCTTGATCCTGTCTACGAGCCGGGGGCTCACGAACGGCGGGGCGGAAACGCTCCGCCGTTTTGCGTTTGGCGGTGCGGTTTTTCCCGCGCCAAAGTCTGTTTCAGCTTCGCTGGTGCGGCGCCGGCCCTGGTGAAATCCCGAACCTAAGCGTCGACCAGCAATCGCTGGCGGTCGGCGCGAACCGGCAATGGTCGGCGATGCTCTTGAGCGTCGCGCTCGGCCGAACCAAACCGGCTCCAGCCCTCACGACCCAGACGCTCCATCGGGCGGAAGCTGGCCTTGTAGGCCATCCGCTCCGACCCCTCGACCCAATAACCGAGATAGACGTAGGGCAGCGCCGCCCGAGCCGCGCGGATGACATGGTCGAGGATGATAAACGTACCCAGGCCTTTGCGCGCGCCGGGGCCGACATCGTAGAAGCTGTAGATCATCGACAGGCCGTCACCCTGCTGATCCGACAGACACGCCCCGACCAACCTGCCCGGACGACCATCGACCGAGGGTTCGCGATATTCGACGACATAAGTGCGCACCGGGGTCTGCTCGACCATGTCGGCGAAATCATTCTCGTCCATTTCGGCCATCCCGCCGCCGGGATGACGCGCCGAGAGATATTTGCGCAGCAGCGCATATTGCTCCTCGGTCGACCACGGCTTGCACGCGGTCACCTCGAGGTCAGCGTGCCGACGGATCAGCTTGCGCTGAGTCGCGCTCGGTTCGAATTCACCGGCGACGACTCGCACCGACACGCACGCCGAACAATCGATGCAGCTCGGCCGATAGGCGACCGACTGGCTCCGGCGAAACCCGATGCGGCCAAGCGCCTCGTTCAATTCGCTTGAATTCTGGCCGCTTAGCTCGGTGAAAACCTTGCGCTCCACCTTCCCCGCCAAATAGGGACAAGGCGACGGGCTGGTGACAAAAAATTTGGGGAAGCGGAAGGGTGCGCTCATCCGTTCGTTCCGCTCCAAAAGGTTACCAAAGCCTTTATGCGTCTCGTAAACGCGATTGAAAAGGGGCGGGTCCGGGAAAAGCAGGATTTACGCCACCGCTGTCCCTTAACGGGACGCCTTATTTAACGCCTTGTGCTTTCAAGCGCGGGCACCGGCTGGAGTTTGTTTCAGCTTCGCCGGATCGGCACCGGCTCGCTGAAATAAATTCTAATCCAGCTGCGCGCGCTCGACCCGGAAATGCACGGCTTCGAGCCGCTCGACCAGAACGTCAATCGCGGCTGCGTCGCGGGCCTCGCATTCCACTTCGATCACCGTGTCCTTGGCGGGCAATTGAGTGAAAATACGGTGGTGGTTGGTCTCGATGATGTTGACCCCGCATTCGTGGAACTTGGCGGTGATCGCGGCGAGCGCTCCGGGGCGGTCCTGCGCCTCGATCCTGAGCCGCGCGATTCGACCGCAGCGGACGAGATCGCGGACCAGAACATTGGCGAGCAGATGGATGTCGATATTGCCTCCACACAGCACCACGCCGACTTTCTTGCCGGCGAATTTCTCCGGATGCGCGAGCAATGCCGCGACCCCGGCCGCCCCCGCGCCCTCAACCACCGATTTTTCGATCGCGACCAGCAATGCAACCGCGCGCTCGAGGTCGCGCTCGGCGACGAGCAGGATGTCGTCAAGCAGGTCGCCGATAATGCGCGAGGTCAATTCACCCGGTTCCTTGACCGCGATTCCTTCCGCCAGCGTATCGCCGCCAATCGGCAGATCGCACCCGTCGATGCGGCATTTCATCGAAGGATAAAGCTCCGCCTCGACGCCGATCAATTCGATCTCGGGTTTGAGCGCGCGCGCTGCGATCGCCATGCCGGACATCAACCCGCCGCCGCCAATCGGCACGCACAGCAACTCAAGCTCCGGTGCATCCGCAAGCATTTCGAGCGCGATCGTGCCGGCCCCGGCAATGACGTCGCGATCGTCGAACGGGTGAACGAACACCAGCCCGTCGGCCTTTTTCAGTTCGCAAGCGTGGGCAAAAGCGTCCTCGAACCGCTCGCCGAACAAGACCACGCGCGCGCCATGGCCTTCGGTCTGGGTGATCTTCACGAGCGGGGTTGGTGTGGGCATCACGATGGTCACCGGAATGCCGAGCCGTTTGCCATGATAGGCCACCGCCTGGGCATGATTGCCGGCCGATGCCGCAATGACTCCGCGGGCGCGTTCCTCGTCGGTCAATTGCAGCAATTTATTGAGCGCGCCGCGCTCCTTATATGCAGAGGTGAACTGGAGATTTTCGAACTTCAGCCAGACTTCGGCGCCGGTCAGTTCGGACAATGTCCGGCTGTGCAGGGTCGGGGTGCGGACGACCGCCCCTGAAATGCGGGTCGCGGCGGCGCGGATTTCAGATATCGTCGGGGGTGTCTGCATGGTCCGCGACCTAGCCCTTCCCCACATCCCAAACAATGCTATGCGGCCACGGGCATGGCGAAACTGGCGTTTATCGGTTTGGGAGTGATGGGCGGTCCGATGGCGGGACATCTCTCCTCGGCCGGGCATGATGTTGCGGTCTATAACCGGACCCGCGCCAAGTCCGAAGCCTGGGTTGCGCGGCATGGCGGACGGATCGCGGATTCGCCCGCCGATGCCGCACAAGACGCGCAAGCGGTGATCGCCTGCGTCGGGACCGACGACGATGTCGCGGCGGTGACCGCCGATGCGTTTCCGGCGATGCGAGCGGGCGCATTGTGGATCGACCACAGCACCGTTTCCGCAAAGCTGGCAAAACGCGTTTCCGACGCCGCCGGCGCGCGCGATATTCTCGCGCTCGATGCACCGGTTTCGGGCGGCGAGGCCGGTGCCGTCGCGGGCAAGCTGGCGGCGATGTGCGGCGGCAGCGATGCCGCCTTTGCCGCCGCGCAGCCGTTGCTCGAAATCTATTGCGCGCGCGCGATCCTGATCGGCCAAGCGGGCAGCGGGCAGCTCGCCAAGATGGTCAACCAGATCGCCATCGCCGGCGTGCTCGAAGGCCTCGCCGAAGCGGTCCAGTTCACCAAGGCCGCGGGCCTCGACGAGCGCCGCGTGTTCGACGCCATATCGGGCGGCGCTGCGGCGAGCTGGCAGATGCTCAACCGCTGGCCGACGATGGCCGAAGGAAAATATGACTTCGGCTTCGCGGTCGACTGGATGCGCAAGGATTTGGGCCTGACTCTCGATGAAGCCCGCACCAACGGTGCGCGTTTGCCGTTGGTGGAGCTGGTCGACCAATTTTACGCCGAGCTCCAGGCGATGGGCGGCGGCCGCCTCGATACGTCCTCTTTGCTCAAAAGATATGTCGCATGAGGCGTTGCGCTTTATTGCTCGCCGCGCTGGCGCTTTCCGCCCCAGCGTTGGCCGATACATTGCTCGACAATGCCAACGGCTTGACGATCGACCGGGCGGGCAAGCTTCAGCGCTTCACCGGCTTGCTGATCGGCGATGATGGCAAGGTCGTCGCGCTGCTCCGCCAAGGCGACGCGCGGCCGCGCAAGGTCGATTTCCGGCTCGACCTCAAGCGCCGCGCTATGCTTCCCGGGCTGATCGACGCGCATGGTCACGTCATGGCGCTCGGGCTCGGCGCGCTCCAGCTCGATCTCACCGGTTCAGGTTCGATCGCGGAACTCCAGCGCCGCCTTGCCGCTTATTCAGCGCAGAATATCACCCCGCGCTGGATCGTCGGCCGCGGCTGGAACCAGGAAAATTGGCCCGGCAAGGCGCTGCCCACCGCCGCCGATCTCGATGCGGCGGTGCGCGACCGCCCGGTCTGGCTGATGCGGATCGACGGCCATGCCGCAGTGGGCAATTCCATGGCGCTGCGCGAAGCCGGAATCACTGCCAAGACCGCCTCCCCCGCTGGCGGCAAGATCGAAAAGGGCACGGGCGGCGCTCCGACCGGGCTGTTCGTCGACAATGCCCGCGAACTGGTCGAGAAAATCGTCCCCCCGCCGCTCCCGATCCAGTCCGAGCGCGCGCTCATCCACGCCCAGGAAATACTGCTGTCGAACGGACTGACCTCGGTCACCGACATGGGCACCAGCGTCGATGACTGGCTGGTCATGCGCCGGATCGCCGACGCCAATCGCCTTCAGGTCCGCATCATGGCTTACGCCTCATCGGTCGACGCGATGGCCAGCATCGCCGGCTCGCGCCCGACCCAATGGCTGTACGGTGACCGCCTCCGCCTCGCCGGGCTCAAGCTTTTTGCCGACGGAGCGCTCGGGTCGCGCGGCGCGTATCTCAAGGCGCCTTATGCCGATGCCCCGACACGCGGGCTGCAATTGCTCGACGACGCCAAGCTGAAAAACCTCGCCAGCCGCGCGGCGATGGATGGCTTCCAGGTTGCGGTTCACGCCATTGGCGACGCCGGCAATGCCCAGGCCATGGCCGCGTTCGAAGAGCTTGCGCTGACCTATAAGGGCGACCGCCGCTGGCGCATCGAGCATGCCCAAATAGTCGATCCCGCCGACATCGGACGGATCGCACGCGGCGGGATGATCGCGTCGATGCAGCCGACCCATCAGACCAGTGATCGGACGATGGCCGAGGCCCGCCTTGGCCCGGCGCGGCTGGCGGGTGCTTATGCCTGGAAGACCATCGCCGCGACCGGCGCGCATCTCGCTTTCGGGTCCGATTTTCCGGTCGAATCGCCCAATCCCTTCCCCGGTCTCGCCGCCGCGGTCAGCCGCCAGGATCCGCACGGCCAACCCCCCGGCGGCTGGCGCCCCGAAGAACGCGTCAGCCTGGACCAGGCGCTGGCCGGCTTCACCCGCGAGGCAGCCTATGCAGCGTTCGCCGAAGACCGCCTGGGATCACTCGATCCGGGTCGCTGGGCCGACTTCATCCTCGTCGACCGCGACATCGGCACGGCCTCGCCGCAGGATATCGCCGCAACCCAGGTGCTTGAAACCTGGGTCGGCGGGCGCAAGGTCTGGCAGCGCGGAGCTAGCGGGTCCGCTGCGCCCGTCCGATGAGCATCAGCGCGCCCTTTGGGCGCGCGATATCAGGGACGCCGGGGTCAGGACCTGCGGCAATTCCTCGGGCGGCTGGCCCGGCTCGATCCACAGATAGAGCGGCACCCCGGCGCGCCCGCGGCTGTCAAGCAAGCGCGTGATCGCCGGGTCGCCATTGGTCCAGTCGCCCGCCAGCACACGCACCTGATGTTTGCGAAATACCTTGCGTACTGCGTCGCGATTGATCGCTGCGGCCTCATTGACCTTGCACGTCAGGCACCAGTCGGCGGTGAAATAGACGAACACTGCTTGCCCTTGCCGAAGGTGCGCCGCGACCCGCGCTTCGCTCCATGGCTCGGCGCCTTCGGGCGCCCGCGCCGATCCGGTGGCGCGCTGCGGCACCAGGGTCACCGCAGCGCCGAGGATCACCGCCGCTGCGACCAGCGCGATAAGACCATTGGGTTCGCCCCGCCGCTGTCGCCATCCCGCCCACAACAGCAACAGCGACAGCGCAGCAAGCGCCACCAGCCCGACGAGCAGTGTGCGCTCCCCCGCTTGGCGGTAGAGCAGCCATAAACAGCCGGCTGCGGTCGCCGCCATCGGGATCGCCAGGAATCGCTGAAATCGACCCATCCACGGCCCCGGGCGCGGCAATCGCTGGCGAAGCGCCGGAACAAATGCGATTGCTAGGAATGGCACGGCCAGGCCAAGCCCCAATGCCGCGAACACCAGCACCGACCCGGTCGCCGGAAGCAGCAACGCGGTCCCCAATGCCGTGCCAAGGAATGGTCCGGCGCACGGGGTCGCGACCAATGCCGCGAGGGCCCCGGTGGCGAACCCCCCGGCCGGCCGCTGGCGACCGCCGATCACCGGCAGAGCGAACGCCCCAAGCAGGTTGAGCGTGATCGCGGCGGCAAGCAGCATCAGCAGCACAATCGTGCGCGGGTCCTGCAACTGGAACGCCCATCCTGCGGCACTTCCGCCAGCCCGGATCGCCAGCAATAAGACTCCCAGTGCCCCCGTCCCGACCACCGCGCCCGCAGTGTAGGCCAGCGCATCGCGCCGCGCCGCGGCGGCGCTCTCGCCGACCTTCGCGACATGCAGCGCCTTCAACGCCAGGATCGGAAACACGCACGGCATCAGGTTGAGCAGCATGCCGCCAACCAGCGCTCCAAGCACCGCCCACAACATAACCTGCGCATCCAGCGATCCAATTGGCTCGCCTCCGCTCGGTACCGGTCCTGGCCGCGCGACAAACTCGAGCCCGCGCCCGTCGCCAAGCGCCAGCACACCGCCGAACTCGGTCGGTTCACCACGCCTGCGCTGCAGATCGGCGATCAGCGTGTCGCCGCTCCGCCGGAAGCGCTGAGGCGCCGCATAATCAACCACGCCGTCGCGCGTCGGAAAGACATAAGGGTCGCCCAGAGTGACGCTTCGCGGCAACGCAATCGCAAGCCGCAACCGATCATCGCTCAGCGCAAAATAGCTTGGTGCGACAAGTGGTCGCGGCAAGGCGCGCCGCCACTCGTCGAACCGCGCTTGCTCGACCGCCGCCCCGCTCCCGACCGGTACGTCGAGCGATACCGTCCCCGCTTCGGGAACGCACACCCGGTCGGTGCAGGCGAGCCAGCGCAGCGCCGCGCGCACCGAAACCGTTCCCGTCGAACCCGCCGCAACCTTCAGCCGCACCAGCACCGCATAATCGCGCTCGTAGACATAATTCATCAGACCCGCGATGCTCAGCCGCCCCGGCACCGGATAGCGCAGCGCCCCCGCGCTCGACCCGTTCGGAAGCGTCCAGTCGACGCTCATCGGCAAGCCCGCGTCGCCCGGATTGAGCCAATAGCCGTGCCAGCCGGCCTTGGGCCGCATGACGATCGCCAGATCGACCGCACCGCCTGGCCGGACCGGGCCTTCGGCGATCAGCTCAGGCGTGATCTCGGTCGGACCCGCGTTAGGTCGCTGCGCGATCGCTGGCGCGGCCACCAACAGCAGAACGAACAGGATGAGGCGGATCATGCGCGCCGCGCTAGAGGCTGCGGGCGGCTTAGTCGAGGTTGGGGCGAAGCCATCGGGTCGCGGTTTCAATATCGACCCCGCGCCGCCCGGCATATTCGGCGAGCTGATCGGGGCCGATCTTGGCCACCCCGAAATAGCTCGCCTGCGGGTGCGCGAAGTAAAATCCCGACACCGCCGACGCTGGAAGCATCGCGAAATTCTCGGTCAGCGTCACCCCCGCGCCATCGCCAAGCAGGTCGAACAGCGCCGGCTTGAGGCTATGATCGGGGCACGCCGGATAGCCCGGCGCGGGGCGGATCCCGCGATAATCCTCGTGGATCAGCTCGGCATTCGACAATGTTTCGTCAGCGGCATAGCCCCAGATTTCGGTCCGGACATGCTGATGCAACCGTTCGGCGAAGGCCTCGGCCAGCCGGTCGGCCAGCGCCTTGAGCAGGATCTCCGAATAATCGTCATTGTCGGCGGCGAAGCGCGCGAGGTGCGGTTCGATCCCATGGATCGACACCGCGAACCCGCCGAGGTGATCGCCCTCGGCCGCAATGAAATCGGCCAGACACATGTTGGGCCGACCTTCGCGCTTCTTCACCTGCTGGCGAAGGAACGACAGGCGGATTTCCGCCTCCCCCTTCCGGGGAGTCACCACCACATCGTCGCCGTCACGCCGCGCCGGCCAGACCGATGCGGTTCCGCGCGCGGTCAGCCACTTCTCGCCGATGATCCGGTCGAGCATGTCCTGCGCGTCGGCGAACAGCGAACGCGCGCTTTCGCCGACGACCGCATCGTCGAGGATCGCGGGATAATTGCCGGCCAGCTCCCACGCGCGGAAAAACGGTGTCCAGTCGATCGCGTCGCGCAAATGCTCCAATGGCCAGGATTCGAACACATGGACACCGGGGTGCAGCGGGGCTGGTGCCGGACCTTCGCCGCGTCCATCGAAGCCATTGGCGCGCGCCTCGGCCAGCGTCGCGAGCTCGCTGTGCCCGCGACCCGCGCGCGCTTCTCGCAGATCGTGATAATCGGTTGCGGTGCGCTCGATCAGCTCGGCGCGCTGCGGCCCGTCGCTGATCAGCGCCGACGCCACCCCGACCGCGCGGCTGGCGTCGAGGACATGGATCACCGGGCCCGAATACGCCGGCGCAATCCGCAGCGCGGTATGCGCGCGACTGGTGGTTGCCCCGCCGATCAGCAACGGCCGGGTCATTCCGGCGCGCTCCATCTCGCTCGCGACGGTGACCATCTCGTCCAATGACGGCGTGATCAGCCCCGACAGCCCGATGATGTCGGCGTGATGCTCCTCGGCGGCAGCGAGGATGCTGGTCCACGGCGCCATGACGCCCAGGTCGACCACTTCATAGCCGTTGCACTGGAGGACCACCCCGACGATGTTCTTGCCAATGTCGTGGACGTCGCCCTTGACCGTGGCCATGACGATCTTGCCCTTGCCGCTCGATTCGCCGGGGATCTTGGTCGCTTCGATATAGGGTAAAAGGTGCGCCACCGCGCGCTTCATCACGCGGGCCGATTTGACCACTTGCGGCAGGAACATCCGGCCCGACCCGAACAGGTCGCCGACGATGTTCATACCGTCCATCAGCGGACCTTCGATCACTTCGATCGGGCGCACCGCGACCAATCGGGCTTCCTCGGTGTCGTCAACCACATAAGCGTCGATACCCTTGACCAGTGCATGGGCCAGCCGTTCCGCGACCGGCCAGGAGCGCCATTCGAGCGCCTGCTTCTCGGCCACCGGGTCAGTCCCGCGGAAGCGCTCGGCAAGCGTCACCAGCCGCTCGGTGGCGTCGTCCCGGCGGTCGAGCACGACATCCTCGCAGGCTTCGCGCAATTCGGGGTCGATCGTGTCATAGACGTCGAGCTGGCCGGCGTTGACGATCGCCATGTCCATCCCGGCGGGGATCGCATATTTCAGGAACACGCTGTGCATTGCTCGCCGCACCGGCTCGTTGCCGCGGAACGAGAAGCTCAAATTCGACAATCCGCCCGAAATATGGACGCCCGGACAACGCGCGCGGATTTCCCGGGTCGCTTCGATGAAGTCGAGCGCATAGCGGCGATGCTCGTCGATCCCGGTCGCGATCGCGAAGATGTTGGGGTCGAAGATGATGTCCTCGGGCGGAAAACCGGTCGCGGTGAGCAATCTGTACGCCCGCTCGCAAATCTCGACCTTGCGCGCCGCGCTGTCGGCCTGGCCGGTCTCGTCGAACGCCATGACCACTACCGCGGCACCATAGGCACGGACCTTGCGCGCCTGGTCGAGGAACGGCCCCTCGCCTTCCTTCAGGCTGATCGAATTGACGATCGGCTTGCCCGAGACGCATTTCAGTCCGGCTTCGATCACGCTCCATTTGGAACTGTCGACCATCACCGGCACGCGCGCGATGTCGGGTTCGGCGGCGATCCGCTTCAAGAAGATGGTCATCGCCTGTTCGCTGTCGAGCAGGCCCTCGTCCATGTTGACGTCGATGATCTGCGCGCCATTCTCGACTTGGCTGCGCGCAACCTCGACTGCCGCGTCATAGTCACCGGCGAGAATCAATTTCTTGAATTTGGCCGAACCGGTGATGTTGGTCCGCTCGCCAATATTGACGAAGTGCGCGCCCGCCTCCTGCTGCTCGCGATCGGTCATGTCAGGCGGCGAGAATCATCGGCTCGAGCCCGGCGAGCACGGTGTTCGCGGGGCGCTCGGCAATATCGCGCGGCGGCTGGCCAGCACTCGCCCGCGCGATCGCCGCGATATGCGCCGGGGTCGTCCCGCAGCACCCGCCGACGATGTTGACCAGCCCATCGTCGATCCATTCGCGGACCTGCGCTGCGGTTTGCTCCGCCGCCTCGTCATATTCGCCCAGATCGTTGGGCAGCCCGGCGTTGGGATAGGCCATCACCAGCGTATCGGCCTGCCGAGCCAGCGCCGCCAGATGCGGGCGAAGCTGCGCCGCGCCGAACGAGCAATTGAGCCCGATCGTGACCGGTCTTGCGTGCCGCACCGACGCCCAGAACGCCTCGACCGTATGCCCCGACAAATTGCGTCCGCTCAAATCGGTCAGCGTCATCGACAGCATGATCGGCAGCGGACGGCCCAGCGCCGCTTCCGCCTCCAGCACCGCCATGATCCCGGCCTTGGCGTTCAGCGTGTCGAAGATCGTCTCGATCAGGATGAAGTCGGCCCCGCCCTCGACCAGCGCGTCGGTCTGCTCGCGATAGACCGCTTTCATCGTATCGAAATCGACTTCCCGAAATCCCGGGTCGTCGACGCGGGGCGACAACGACAAGGTCTTGTTGGTCGGCCCGATCGCGCCCGCGACCCAGCGCGGCTTGCCGTCGGCCGCAGTGTGACGGTCGGCGACCTCGCGAACGATCCGAGCCGCCGCGACGTTCATTTCGAACACCAGTTCCTCGGCGCCATAATCGGCCTGGCTGATGCGGTTGGCGTTGAAGCTGTTGGTGCCCAGCACGTCCGCCCCGGCCGCCGCATAGCCGTCGCAGATCGCGGCAATCAGTTCGGGCCGGGTCAGGCACAGCAGATCATTATTGCCCTTCTGGTCGCGCTTGAGCGTGAAGCCCCCGCGATAATCTGCTTCCCCGAGCCTGGCGTTCTGGATCGCGGTCCCGAACGCCCCGTCCTTGACCAGGATCCGCTCCGCCGCTGCCGCCTGCAGTGCCGCCGCCGCGCTCATGGCTTGGCCCTCAGCCCGAGCAGGTGGCAGATCGCATAGGCCAGCTCCGCCCGGTTCAAGGTGTAGAAATGGAAGTGCCGCACGCCCCCGGCATAGAGCTGCCCGCACAATTCGGCCGCGACCGTCGCCGCGATCAGCGCGCGCGCGCCGGGTAATTTATCGAGCCCCTCGAACAGATTGTCCATCCACGGCGGAATGGCGGCATTGCATTCGCCCGCGAAGCGCCGCGTCTGCGCGACATTGGTCACCGGCAGGATCCCCGGAACGATCTCGATGTCCATCCCGGCCGCCGCGACCGCATCGCGAAAACGAAAGAAGCTGTCGGCCGCAAAGAAGAATTGCGTGATCGCGCGGTCGGCGCCGGCATCGACCTTGCGCCTGAGATTGTCGAGGTCGGCCTCGGGACAGGTGGAATCGGGGTGAAGCTCGGGGTAAGCCGCGACCGAAATCTCGAACGGCGCGACCCGTTTCAGACCCGCGACCAACTCCGCAGCATTGGCATAGCCATCGGCATGCGGCTGATATTTTGCACCGGCTTCGGGCGGATCTCCGCGCAATGCGACGATATGCCGCACCCCGGCGTCCCAATAGGATTGCGCGATGCCGTCGATCTCGTCGCGGCTGGCGTTGACGCAGGTCAGATGCGCGGCGGCTGCAAGGCTCGTCTCGCGAACGATCCGCTCGACCGTCGCATGGGTCCGCTCGCGGGTCGAACCGCCCGCGCCATAGGTCACGGACACGAACCGCGGCTGAAGCGGGGCGAGCATTTCGATCGACTGCCACAGCGTCGCGGCCATGGCATCGGTCTTGGGCGGGAAAAATTCGAAGCTGACCGCGATGTCGCCGTGCGCTTCGGCGAACAACGGCGTGACATCACGTGTGGTCGGCGACACCCGCGCCGCGCCGTTCATGCCGCTTTCCGATCTTCGAGCGGCGCCGGGCGCTTGACCCCGCGCCACAGCGTCACGGTCAGCTCGCCGCCGGCCAGATGCTCGACATGATCGGCGCCCAGCCCCGCGGCCGCGAACCACGCGAGCATCGCCTCGTCGGCGAAACCAAGCCGCAGATGGGCATCGCGTTCGCGCAATTCCTCGCGCTCATGCGCGGCGAAATCCACCACCAGCAGGCGCCCGCCGGGAACCAGGATCCGCGCCGCCTCGGCAATCGCCGAGCCCGGGGATTGCGCGTAATGCAGAACCTGGTGGATGATTACGCTGTCGGCGCTGTGGTCGTCGAGCGGCAATGCATACATGTCGCCCTGGCGCAGACCCGCCGATCCAATCCCGACCGCTTCCAGTTTGGCCCGCGCCAGGCGGAGCATTTCCGATGAACGATCGATCCCGATCGCACCCGAAGCGCGCGGCGCGAACAATTCGATCATCCGCCCCGTGCCGGTGCCGATGTCGACCAGCCGGCCGAGTGGTTGATCGCTCAGTGCCTGGTCGATCGCGCGCTCGACCTCGCTTTCGGCGACGTGGAGTGATCGGATCGAGTCCCACGCCTCGGCATGGCTCGCGAAATAACGTGCAGCCGAGTCGGCGCGATCGGCGCGGACCGCTTCCAGCCGCGCGGCATCGCCGGCCAGCGCTTGTGCGCTCGACGGATCGAGCCAGCGATCGATGACATCGAGCAACGCACCGCTACGCTCGGGATCGGCAAGCGTCAGGAACACCCAGCTGCCTTCCTTGCGGCGCTCGACCAGACCCGCATCGCCGAGGATCTTGACGTGACGTGACACGCGCGGCTGGCTCTGGCGCAGGACCTGGGCAAGCTCGCCGACCGACAATTCCATCGTTCGCAGCAAGGCGACGATGCGCAGCCGGGTCGGATCGGCGAGCGCCTGGAACAAGTCCGCGATCGGAAGCGTCAATTTCATCGCATAACGATATAAAGATATCTTTATATCCGTCAATCGGAGAGCGGCGCGACGGCATTTCGGGCCAGAAAGAAAGGGCGGATGAATTAAGTCGATTGCGCGATGGTTCCGTCCTCTGTAGATCCGCGCGCTGGCCTGACCGATTCTAGCGGCAGGCCGAGCTTGGTGCTCGTCCCCACAAAGGCAGCACGTTTGAAGGAATGGAACGATCATGAAGAA
>JANPMU010000339.1:0-5313 GCA_031427095.1 Sphingomonas sp. | reverse complement strand
ACCTCGAACAGGCTCGCGCCGACCGGCCCGTTGGCGTCGAGGACGCGGCCCATCACCTCGGCCAACCGCGCGTCGTCGATCAGCGTTCCGGCCAGGCGGATGCGCTCGTTGTAGCGGACCAGGTGCGGGCTGGTGAAAATGTGGACGCGGTGGCCCGCCGCTTCCAATCCGGCGCGGATGAAGGCGCAGGTCGAGCCCTTGCCGTTGGTCCCGGCGACATGAAACACCGGCGGCATCCGGCGATGCGGGTTGCCCAGCGCGGTGAGCAGTGCGGCGACGCGGTCGAGGCCGAGCTGGTCGCGGTCGACATATTGGGTCGCCTGGCGGGCAAGCAGCGCGACAAGGCGCGGGTCGGAGGCCTGCACGACCTCCTTCACGAAAGCCCCTCCCGCTCGCGGGAGGGGTTGGGGAGGGAATGTCTTCTTTTCGGCATGGCGATCACAGGCCCTCCCCCCGACCCCCTCCCGCTGGCGGGAGGGGGAGAAGGTTACGCGGCCTTGGCCTTCTCCGGCGTCAGAAAAGCGATCAGCCGGCCGAGCGTATCCCGCAACTGCTGGCGATGGACGACCATGTCGATGATGCCGTGGGCGAGCAGATATTCCGCGCGCTGGAAGCCTTCGGGCAATTTCTCGCGGATGGTCTGCTCGATCACCCGCTGACCGGCGAACCCGATCAAGGCGCCCGGCTCGGCAATCTGGACGTCCCCGAGCATGGCGTAGGACGCGCTCACGCCGCCGGTGGTCGGGTCGGTCAGGACGACGATGTAAGGCAGTCCGGCGTCCTTGAGCTGGGCCAGCCCGACGGTCGTGCGCGGCATCTGCATCAGCGACAGGATGCCCTCCTGCATCCGCGCCCCGCCCGCGGCGGTAAACAGCACGAACGGACAGCGATCCTCGATCGCGGCGCGGACTCCGGCGAGGAACGACGCGCCGACCGCAATCCCCATCGATCCGCCCATGAAGGCGAAATCCTGGACCCCGATCACCACCGCATTGCCGTCGATCTTGCCGCGGGCGTTCACCAAGGCGTCGCGTTCGCTGGTCGCTGCGCGCGCGGTCTTCAGGCGGTCGACGTAGCGTTTGCTATCCTTGAAGCGGAGCGGATCCTCACGCACTTCGGGATAGGGAAGAAGGCTGTGCTCGCCGCCGTCGAACAGCATCTGAAAGCGCTCCGCCGGACCGATGCGGTCATGATGATCGCAGCGCGGGCAGACGAACAGATTATCCTCATATTCCTTGACGAACACCATCGACCCGCACTTGGCGCACTTGTGCCACAGCGTGTCGCTCGACTGGCGCTTGGGCAGGAACGGGATTCCGTTGCGGACTTTGGTCAGCCAGCTCATTGCGTCCTCTTGGTCATCATCGCCGCGCCGGTAAGCCGAGGCAGCCTTCATTGTCTACCATTACAGCGTCGCGGCAATTGCCCGGATCGCGCCGTCAGGATCCTCGGCGCCGGTGATCGGCCGGCCAATGACCAGGATCGATGCGCCTGCGTCCATCGCCGCGCGCGGAGTGATCACGCGCTTCTGGTCGCCCACCGGCGATTCCGCCGGGCGCACCCCGGGGACGACGAAGAACCCCTTGGGCCAGGCGGCATGCGCGGCCTTCACTTCGGCCCCGGAGCACACGATGCCATCGAGACCGGCTTCACGCGCCAGCGCGGCGAGGCGTTCGACCTGGTCATGCGGGCCGCCACGCACCCCGGTGGCCTTCAAGTCGCGCTCGTCAAGGCTGGTCAGCACGGTCACCGCGACGACCTTGGTTGCGGCCGGAGCGGCGGCCTTGGCATCTTCCATCATCGCGCGTCCGCCCGCGGCATGAATCGTCAGCACCGCAGGTTCGATGGCGCGCAGTGCGCCGATCGCCTTGGCGACGGTGTTGGGAATGTCGTGGAGCTTCAGGTCGAGGAAGATCGGCAGCCCCAGTTCGGCCAGCTCGTGCACCCCCGCGGGGCCGTTGGCGCTGAAGAATTCCAGCCCTAATTTGAGCCCGCCGGCATGGCGCCGCACGGCCGTGGCGAGGATCAGTGCCTGGGCCAGGTCAGGTGTGTCGATCGCGACATAGATCGGGCTGCTCATGGGGTGTCGTGATCCTCATCGACAAAGCGGGGTTGCGATGGCGCGGGAGTTGACACCAGCCGCGTGCGATCCTGCTGGTCGAGTCGCCGCCGGGTCTGCCACAGCCGCGCGCGCAAGATCAGGAAAGGGGGCAGAAAACCAACCAGAAGGACCAGCACGAGCAGGACCGGGATCTTGATATCAACCTGGATATTGCCCCACAGGTCGAGCGTTACGTCGCGCCAATTATGGCTTGCGATGATCGCCATGAACACCGCGATCGCGACCCAGAACAAGGTTCTGAGGAATTGCATGTTGGCCTCCCGTTCGCCGCGCTCTTAAGCGAGGCGGAGCGCGATGACCAGCGCAAGCGGCGTTCGTCGCGGCAAGCCTTCGTTTCATCGCAGGGCATCGATCTATGCGTTGAGCGACGCGGCGCGCACCGCCACAGCGGTACGGGGCGAGGAGCAAGAGACTGGAAAAACAGAATTTGATCGGGCTGGGCGTGTGCCTGGCGCTTGTCGCCGGGATCGGCATTGCGACGCGTTCGTCCGGCGAACCGGCGGTCGTTACCCGCGCAGCGATCGCCGCCCAGCATCTCAAGCTCGCCGCAGTGTCGCCCGCTAACCGCCGCGACATCGATTATGCCGCGCTCGACGAGCGACTCAAGCGGCTGGTCGAACGTCCGGGCATGGTCGGCCTTTCGGTCGGACTGGTCGAAAACGGCCGCATCACATTCCTTTCTGGCTATGGCGAAACGCTCGCCGGGTCGAACGACAAGGTCACTCCGGCGACCGTGTTCCGCTGGGCGTCGGTCTCGAAAGGCGTCGCCGGTACGATGGTCGCCAAGCTCGCGGAGCAGGGCAAGCTCGACCTCAACGCCCCGGTCGCGCAATATTCGGCCAGCCTCAAGCTGCCCGGCGGGAATGAGTATCGCGCCACGGTCGCCGACCTGCTGAGTCATCGTCTCGGCCTCTATCGCAACGCGTACGACAACAAGCTCGAGGAAGGGCAGGACCCGGCATTCCTTCGCAGCACATTGGGACAGCTCAATGCGATCTGCGCCCCGGGGCAATGCTGGAGCTACCAGAATGTCGCCTATGACGCGTCGAGCGAGATCGTCGCCCGGGTTACCGGTGAGTCCTACGCCCAGGCGGTCAAGGAACGATTGTTCGATCCGATCGGGATGAGTTCGGCCAGCGTGACCCGCGACGGGCTGGTCAATGCACCAAGCTGGGCGCAACCGCACAGCGTCGGGCGCAGGCCATTGGAAGTGCTCGATGCCTATTATAAAGTTCCCGCGGCGGGCGGGGTCAACAGCTCGATCAAGGACCTCGCGCTGTGGATGGTGGCCCAGACCGGCGGGATGCCCGACGTGCTGTCCCCCAAATTACTCGACACGGTCCATGCCGCTCTGATCAAGACCCCGAGCGAGCGCGGCCGGATGCGCAAATTCCTCGAGCGCTTGAGCGATCCCGAATATGGCTTCGGCTGGCGCAGTTATGATTATGCCGGACACCATATCGTCGGGCATCGCGGCGGGGTCGCCGGCTATCGCTCGCTGATCCTGTTCGACCCGCGGCTGAAGAGCGGCGTGGTCGCCTTGTGGAACAGCAATGCGGGGCAGCCCGGCGGGCTTGAGTTCGAAGTGATGGACATGCTCTATCACCTGCCGTTCCGCGACTGGCTTGAGCTTGACCATCGCGGCGGCGCATCCGCTCCGGCGAGCGACCGTTCGGAAACGGCCAGTGCGCGGGTGGGCCGCAGCGAACGGGTCGAAGCGCGAATCACCGCAGCGCGCCCGGTCAATGCGTCTTCGCGCGCAAGGCCGGGATCGACATGGATGCGCTTGGCGAACAGCTCGCCTGCCGCAAAAAACAGCTGACCACGATGAGCCAGGTTCAGGTCTGATCGCGCGAAAGCGGATTGCGTCGAGGCGGCGCTGCTCGCAATGACAGGACATGCCACGTAAACCCCAATCCGGACTTCCCAGCCGCAAGGCGATCCTCGATTTCATCGCCTCGTCGGACCAGGCGGCGGGCAAGCGCGAGATTTCGAGAGCGTTCGGGCTCCACGGGCATGATAAGATCATGCTCAAGGGATTGCTCAAGGACATGGCCGACGAGGGGCTGATCGACAGCGCGCCGGGCCGCGCGTTCCACAAGTCAGGCGGGGTGCCCAAAGTCACCGTGCTGCGCGTGGTCGAGGTCGAGGACGGCAATGTCTGGGCGGTGCCCGAACAATGGCAAGCCGAAACCCCCGCGCCCAAGCTGCGCGTCATCGAACGCGGGCGCAAAGGCGCGCTCGGTCTTGGCGACCGCATCCTCGCGCGGACCGAGGAAAAGGGCGCGGGGATTATCGCGCACCCGATGAAGAAATTGAACAAGAGCGCGGAGCTGTTGCTCGGGGTGGTGCGCAAGGATGGCGACCAATATTGGCTCAGCCCGGTCGACAAGCGCGAACGGCGCGAGATGGCGATTTCCGATCTCGGCGATGCGCGGACCGGAGACCTGGTATTGTGCGAGCCTTCGGGGCGGCCACCACGCGTAACGGCGCGGGTCGATGCGGTGCTCGGCGATCCGTTCGCCCCGCGCAGCTTCAGCCTGATCGCGATCCACAAACACGGGCTGCGCGATGCTTTTCGCGACGAGGCGATCGAGGAAGCGGCTCGGGTGGCCAAGCAAGCGCTCGGCGACCGCGAAGACCTCACCCATCTTCCGATCGTCGCGATCGATCCGATCGACGCGCGCGACCATGACGATGCGATCTGGGCCGAGGCGGATGCCGATCCGGCCAATGCAGGCGGGTGGAAGGCGATCGTCGCGATTGCCGATGTCAGTTTCTATGTCCGTCCCGGATCGGAACTCGACAAGGAAGCCCGCGCGCGCGGCAACAGCGTCTATTTCCCCGACCGGGTCGTGCCGATGCTGCCCGAGAATCTGTCGGCGGACATCTGCTCGCTGAAGGCCGGCGAGCCCCGCGCGGCAATCGCTTGTCACCTGGTCGTTGCGAAGGATGGGACGCTCAAGAGCTGGCGTTTCACTCGTGCCAAAATTTGTGTTTCGGCAAATATTGCTTATGAGAATGCTCAGGCGGCGATCGATGAAACGGGGGGCGAGCTTGACCCGCAACTCATTGAAAATGCGCTTAGACCTTTGTGGGCATGCTGGGCAGCGCTGCTCGCGGCGCGTGGCCAACGCCAGCCGCTTGAGCTCGACATTCCCGAGCGGCGCGTGGTGCTCGACGAGAAAGGG